>JBKJRJ010000428.1:0-7044 GCA_046594705.1 Vicinamibacterales bacterium | reverse complement strand
CGGCGTGCTGAACAGCCCTGACACCGAAATCTGTCCCATGCGCCGTCCCCAGACGTTCAGTTCGGAGCGGCGCGGATCCTTCACGCTGAAGAACCGATCCTCGCGCTCCATGTCGCTCTTGTTCCAGCCGAAGCGGCTCTCCGACACCCACTGTCCGCGGGTGAGCATGAAATTGGTCGCGATCCGATCCTGCTTGTGCCGGAACTCCCGATCGTTGGCGCCGCCGACGTGAATCCGCGGGATGAGCGAGAACGGCCGCATGCGCGTGTACGTCACCGACAGCATCCCGCCTGTCAGCAGCGCGAGCTCCGCCTTCGCCAGCACATGGTTCTCTTCGCGCCGGCGGTCGCCCGCCCCCACGAAGAACCCGACATCGTCGTTGCGGAACTCGGTCGGCAGCGGTAGCGTGTCGAGCACGGTCTTGGTTTCCGGGAAGGGCAGGGCGGCGAGGATCTGACTGCGCAGGAGCGCCGTTGGCACCGTGCCCTGCACGCGCGTGAAGGCCGACTCGCGATAGCCTTCATAGGTGCCGAAGAAGAAGGCCTTGCGCTGCACGATGGGGCCGCCAAGCGATCCGCCGAACTGATTGAACCGGAGCCGCGGTTTCGCAATCGTCGCCGGCAGGAAGATGTCGCGCGCGTTCAGCTTCTCGCCCTGGTAGTTCTCGAACAGGGAACCGTGGAACTTGTTCGCGCCGGACTTGCTGATCAGGTTGACCTGTCCGCCGACGACCCCGCCGTACTCGGCTGGGAGGACGCCTTTGACGAGCTGCACCTCCTGCACCGCCTCGATGCTCATGATGTCGATGTAGTTCTCTCCGCCGTACTGCGAGATCCCGCGGCCTTCCGGATTCGAGTTCGCGTCCGTGCCGTCGACGGTGATGCCCGCGCCGTGCTTGCCGACGCCATTGAAGCGGACGCCCCGGTTCCCGCCGGTCGTGTCGACCCCGGGGGCGAGCCGCAGCAGCCCGGTGATGTTCCGCCGACTTAGTGGCAGGGCGCCCACCTGCAACGCCCCAATCGTCTCCATTTGCTCGGAGGACGCGGTCTTCACGAGCAGAGAGACGGCTTCCACCGTGATGGTTTCGGCGATTCTCCCCAGCTGTAACTGGTAGCTCTGTCGGGCGATTTGCCCGGAGGTGAGCGGCAGCGACTGACTCACGTGCGTCTTGAATCCCTGCAGCTCGATTTTGACCGTGTAGGGACCGAGCGGGAGCGCCGTGACCGCGAACTCTCCGGCGGTATTCGTGATCGTGGTTCTCGTGCTACCGGTCTCCTCCTGTGTGAGTGTGACGGTCGCGCCCGGCAGCAGCGACCCGCTCGGGTCGCGCACGATGCCGTAGAGCGTGGCCGTGGTGACCTGCGCGAATACGGGACCACACAGCAGGAGGAAAGCGATCGCGAGTGCGCAATATCGGAATGTCCGAAGCGGCATGATCGTTACCTCATGTGCATGGGTTGAACGGCGAAACTCTCCCGGCTCTGGGGGCGATATCCGAGATCCACCGACAGGTCGCCGGCGACCGCCAGCACCGATTCGGCGAGCGCGGGAACCTTCTTCTTCGTGATCCTGAAGGTGGGGCCCGCGATGCTCAGCGCGCCGACCACCTGGCCGGTGTAGTCGCGGACCGGCGCGCCAACGCAGCGCAGGCCTTTTTCGATTTCTTCGTCGTCGATCGCGTAGCCGCGAACGCGGATCCGCCGGAGCTCCGCCCCGAGCGCGCCGGCCGTGGCCAGCGTCTTGGCCGTCAACGCGATCAGCGGCCGGCGTGCGATCAATTCGTCGAGTGTTGATTGCGGCAGGAAGGCCAGTACGGCCTTCCCGACGGCCGAGCAATGAACGGGGGTGCGGCGCCCGACCGTCGACGGCATCCGGAGGGTACGCGGCCCCTCGACGTTGGCGACCGATACCATGTCGCCTTCGTCCAGCACGCCGATGTGCGCGGTTTCGCCGGTCTCGCGTACCAGCCGCGCCAGGAACGGCTGGGCGTGCTCGCGCAGGCTCAGGCCTTTCGCCGCCCGGCTTCCCAGCTCGAACAGTTTCAGTCCCAGCGCGAATTTCCCGTTGCCGGCGCCCTTCCGGATGAATCGGTGCTGCTCGAGCACCATCAGGAGCCGGTGGATGGTGCTTTTATGCAGGTGCAGGCGCGCGGCGATGTCGGCCGGTGCGAGTTCAGCCGGTGCGTCGGCGAGCACTTGAAGGATCGCCACCGCACGATCGAGCACCTGCACGCGGTAAATCCCCGCGGCGGACCGGCTGGCGTCCATCAGTTCCTCCCTGGTTTCACGATGCAGAGGGTTGTTTCATAATGCAAACCAGCTAGCCATGTCAATCGGTTCGATGACCCGTCTCACATCGTGGGACGGTCGCCGGAAGCAGTCGGAGCGCTTGACACCGCCAGCGCGATAGAGTTTGAATCCGGTCGCGCCCACATCCAGCGACCGCGCCGAGGAGCAGCCATGAATCGACGAGAGTTTATCGAGAATTCCGCCGCCGCCGCCGCGGCCACCGCCGTGTTTGGCTGGCCGAATGGGGTCGATGCGCAGAGCGCCGCCACGCCGATCGGCATACAGATCGGAGCGGTGTCGTTCCTCGACGAGGGATCCGACAAGGTGCTCGACGCGCTCGCCGAGATGGCGGGCATCAACACGCTGTTCCTCGCCACCTTCACCTATGGCCGCGGCATCGGCGGTCGCCAGCCGCGTGGTACGCCGTTGCCCGATCACGGCAAGCAGGAGTACGACGACAACTATCACGGCGGGAACTTCGCCACTCCGCACCCGCAGTTCTACAAGAACACCACCATCAGCCCCGAGAAGGCCCCCGACCACCCGGGCTACGACGTCATCGCCGACGTGCTGCCCCGCGCGCACAAGCGCGGCATGAAGGTGGTCTGCTGGTTCGAGGACGTGTTCCGCAAGGATGTCCCCGGACTCGACAAGACGTTCGAGATCGACGTGCACGGACGTCCCGCCGCGCGCGTCTGCTACCGCAATCCGAACACGCTGAACTTCTGGCTCGGGCTCACGGAAGACTATCTGCGCTCCTATCCCGTCGACGGGCTGATGTTCGGGAGCGAGCGCCAGGGGCCGCTGAACACCGCGCTCGGCGCGAGCCACGGCGGCGGCGCCGCGCCCGGTACGGTCGGGTGCTTCTGCCCTCACTGTCTCGAGGCGGCGCGCAAGGAGGGCATCAACGTCGAGCGCGCGAAGCGCGGCTACCTGGCGCTCGAGCGCTGGGTCGACGGGATGAAGGGTGGGCAGCGCCCCCCCGACGGCGCCTTCGTCACCTTCTGGCGGATCCTCGTGGAGCAGCCGGAGGTGCTGGCGTGGGAGCGGCTGTGGAACGAAGGCCTGCGCGACACCTATCGCGCGATGTATCGCAAGGCGCACGAGATCGCCCCGCAGAAGCCGATCGGGTGGCACCTCTGGCACACCAACTCGTTCGCGCCGTTCTACCGCGCCGAACAGGACTACCGCGCGTTCTCCGACTACTCGGACTTTTTGAAGGTGGTGATGTATCACGACTCCGGTGGCCCGCGGATGGCGCGCTATATCCGGAACGTGAACGCCACGCTCTTCGCGGATCTCACGCCGGAGCAGACGACGGAATTTACCTACCGCGTCCAGCAGTACGGCGCGGAAGCGCCGCTCGACAAGCTGCCGACCGCGGGCCTGTCGGCGGATTACGTCCGGCGCGAGACCCGCCGCGCCGTGGCGGGGGTCACCGGCACGACCCGCATCTGGCCCGGTATCGAGATCGACATTCCCACTGGTGAAAACGAGAAGAAGACCACGCCCGACAGCGCGTATCAGGCCGTGAAGGCGACCTTCGAAGGCGGCGCCCACGGCATTATCCTCTCGCGGAAATACTCGGAGATGAAGCTCGATAATCTGCGCGCGGCGGGCCGCGCGATCCGGGAATCGGTCCCGACCGCGGTGCGCTGACGATGGCGAAGCGCCCTATGACCCGTCGCAGGTTCCTGCACGATACGGTCGCGACGACCGCACTGGCGCTGGGCGCCGGCCGCGCCGTCGACCTTGCGGCCGGACCTTCGCCGCAGGCGTCAGCCGCCACACCCTGGTATCGCCGGGCCTACCTGTGGGGCCAGACCAACATCACCGAGAAGGATCCTGTCCAGTACGACATTGCCTGGTGGCGGGAGCAGTGGAAACGGACCCAGGTGCAGGCCCTCATCATCAATGCCGGCGGCATCGTCGCCTACTACCCGAGCAAGTTTCCCCTGCACCACCGCGCGGAGTTCCTGAACGGGCGCGATCTCTTCGGTGAGTTGACGAAGGCCGCGCACGATGACGGCTTGTTCGTGATGGCCCGCATGGACTCGAACCGGACCGCCGAGGATTTTTTCCAGGCCCATCCGGACTGGTTTACGCGCGATGCCGACGGGAAACCGTACCGCGCCGCCGACAAGTACATCGCCTGCATCAACAGTCCGTACTACGACGAGTATCTGCCTGCGGTGCTGCAGGAGATCGCCGAACGCTCGAAGCCCGACGGGTTCACGGACAACAGCTGGGCCGGCATGGGCCGCGAGAGCATCTGCTTCTGCGCCAACTGCGACCGCGCGTTCCGGGCGAAAACGGGCAAGGCCCTTCCCCGAAAGGCCGACTGGGACGATCCGGCCTACCGGGAATGGATCATGTGGAGCTACGCGCGCCGCATCGAGGTGTGGGAGCTGAACAACCGCACGACCCGGGCGGCGGGCGGTCCGGACTGCATCTGGTCCGGCATGAACAGCGGTTCGGTGACGACGCAGGCGCGATCGTTCCGCGACCTGCGTGAGATCTGCAGGCGCGCCGACATCATGATGCTCGACCATCAGCGGCGCGACGACGACACCGGGTTCCAGCAGAACGGCGACACCGGCAAGCGCGTGCACAGCCTGCTCGGATGGGACAAGCTGGCGCCCGAGTCCATGGCCATGTACCAGTCCGGCCCCGGCTACTACCGCGTGGCCAGCAAGCCGGCCGCGGAAGCGCGGATGTGGATGATCGCGGGGATCGCGGGCGGCATTCAGCCGTGGTGGCACTATGTCGGCGCGTATCACGAGGACCGGCGCATGTACCGGACGCCCGAGCCGGTGATGCGCTGGTGGAAGGCGAATGAGCGCTACCTCGTGAATCGCACGCCGGTGGCGACGGTCGGCGTCGTGTGGTCGCAGCGCAACGCGGATTTCTTCGGCCGCGACGAGGCCGCGGAGCGCGTCGATGCGCCCTACACGGGTTTCATGCACGCGCTGGTTCGGGCACGAATTCCATACCTTCCGGTTCACGCCGACGACATCGAGCAGAACAGCCACCTGCGATTGCTGATCCTTCCGAATGTAGGGGCGCTGTCCGACGCGCAGGCCGCGGCGATTCGAGGATTCGTCAGGCGTGGAGGCTCTGTCCTTGCGACCGGTGACACGAGTCTGTATACCGAGTGGGGGGATGCGCGGACGGATTTTGCCCTGGCTGACCTCTTCGGCTGCCACCGCGTCGGCGCGACCCCGAAGCTCTCAGCGGCCATCGCCCGAAGTAGTGGCCGCAGCGCCAGCGTCCACACCTACCTGAGGCTCACGTCCGAGCTGCGCGCCCGCGTAGACGGGCCGAGAGCGGGCGGCGAGCCGGCCGCCGCGGGCCGGCGTCACGACGTCCTGCGCGGGTTCGACGAGACCGACATTCTGCCGTTCGGCGGAACGCTGTCGCCGCTGCGGGTCGATGCGGGGGCGATCGTGCCGTTGACGCTCGTTCCCGCCTTCCCGACCTATCCTCCGGAAACGGCATGGATGCGCGAGCCCAGGAGCGATATTCCGGGATTGGTCCTGTCTCAGCACGGCGCGGCGCGGGTGGCGTACCTCCCGGCGGACATCGATCGCCGGTACGCCGGGGAGCACCTGCCGGATCACGCCGCGTTATTGGCCAACGTGGTCCGATGGGCCGCCGGTCCGGGCCTGCCACTGACGGTCGAGGGCCCCGGCCTGATCGACTGCCATCTCTACGAACAACCAGGGCGCATGATCCTCCACATGGTGAACCTCACCAGCGAGGCGACCTGGCGGGCGCCCCTCGAGGAACTGATCCCGGTGGGGCCGTTCACCGTGAAGATCCGGCTTGCGCCGCGGATGACCACGCCGGCCGCCCGCCTGCTGGTGTCGGGAGCTGCGGCGCGGGTCACCGTCGAGAGTGGTTACGCCGTGATCGTGATCGAGACGATCCGCGACCATGAGCTGATCGTGATCGGCTGACTCAGAGGTTCTGGTAGGCCCTGAACAGGCCTCTGAAATACTTCAGCACGCGCACCGGGTCGGCCGACTCCGGAATCTCCGCGAAACAGTAGCCGGCGAATTTCATGTCCGAGAGCGCCGCCATCAGGGATCGCCACGGATACTCTTCGAGGAACAGGTCCCGCATATGGACCTGCCCGATCTGATTGCGAACCAGCCGGAAGTTCGCCTCGAAGCCGCCGTCGAGCAGATCGGTCGGGTTCGAATTCCAGCAGACCTTGACGCCGGGATGGTTCCCGCCGTAGTCCAGAATCCTGCGAATCCGCGGCAGGCGCGACGTGCCCTCGCCGTGCACCTCGAGCTGGATCGCCACACCGTGTTCGTGCGCGAACGCGCCACACTCCGCGAGCGCTGTGCCAATCTGCTCGAGGGTCTTTTCTTCCGGAATGTCCTTCGGCAGGCCGTTCGGGCGCACTTTCACGCTCGGCGACCCGACGTCCTGCGCCAGTTTCACCCAGGCCTTCGTTTCGTCGATGTTCTTCCGGACGATGGCGCGGTCCGCCGCGTGATATTCGCACGTCGTCCCCAACCCTCCGATTTTCACCGGTGAGTCCGCGAACCGGGCCCGGACGTCCGCCCGCGCGGCGGACGAGAGCGCGATCTCGACGAGGTGCCGGTGCGTCGTTCTCAGTTCCACCGCGTCAAAACCGGCGTCCGCCAGGTTCTTGATGAGGGCCGGCACGTCCCAGTCCTTCGCGATGTTGTAGGTGACCGCGCCGAGCTTCAAACCACGGCTGGCCGGCGGCCGCGGAGCCTGA
>JBKJRJ010000262.1:0-2855 GCA_046594705.1 Vicinamibacterales bacterium | reverse complement strand
CGAGAGGTCCTCGGGATCGGCCAGGAAGAATCCTCTGAAGCTGCGCATCGCGGCCCTGAACGGCTCCGCTGCGTGGACGGTGTCGAGCCAGTCGGCCACCGAGGTACGCGCCAGGCGAGCGGCGACGGCGCCGTCCCAGCGCTCCTCCGAGAGGGTGAAGGCCTCGATGTCCGGCTTCAGCATCCTGGCCACCGCGGCCCAGGCGCCCGGACCGGGGTGCATGCGGCGCGTCCCGCGCGCGTCGGGCCCGTAGAAACCGAAACCCTGTCGCAGGATTCGGACGGGCGCGAGCGACAGCTCCCGCGCGAGTGCCAGCACGTGGGTCTGTTCTCCCTCGATGAGATCCGCGCCCGCCTCGGCGTGCTGACGGCCGGCGAATCCGTCCCGGATCGTCCACACGCGTCCGCCCACGCGATCGCGCGCTTCGATCATGGTCACCGTCGCGCCGCGGCGCTCCAGCGCCCGGGCAGCCGACAGTCCCGCCAGGCCTGCCCCCGCGACGATGGCGCTCGTTCCGGCCAGATCGCCCCTCCGCATTCTTCAAGATTACACTTGGGTCCATGCTCTGGATGCTGCTGCTCGCATCGCTGGCGCCCGCGCCAACTCAAGACACGGCTGAGCTGCAGCGGCGCCTTCTCACCATCATCGGAGACAGCGCCCCGGCGGGAGACCAACGTCCGGGTGATCTCCGGCAACCGGCCGAGGTCGGCCTCGTGCTCCTGCCGATCGATGGTCGCGCGGGGATTGTCATTCAGCCGGACAAGGAGTTTCACGCCGCCAGCACGATGAAGGTGCCGGTGATGGTCGAGCTCTTCCGCCAGGCGGAGGCGGGACTCCTCAAGCTCGACGATCCGCTGCCAATCAGGAACGCGTTCCGCAGCATCGTCGACGGCAGCACGTATCAACTCAGCGTCGGCGACGATTCCGATGCCGAGGTCTACAAGAACGTCGGCAAGACGATGACGCTGCGCGCGCTATGCGAAGCGATGATCACGGTCAGCAGCAATTTCGCCACGAACCTCCTGATCGAGCGCCTCGGCGTCGAGCACATCAAGGAGACGGTCACTCGGCTTGGCGCCGGCGGCATGCACGTGCTGCGCGGCGTCGAGGATCAGAAGGCGTTCGACCAGGGCCTCAATAATTCCACGACCGCGGGCGCCCTGGGCGTGCTGATGCTGAGGATCGCGAAGTCGGAGGCCGTCAGTGCGGCGGCCGACGCCGAGATGGCCGCCATCCTCAAGCGGCAGAAGTTCACGGACGGCATTCCTGCGGGCCTGCCGCCCGGCACCATCGTCGCGCACAAGACCGGCACCATTACCCGGATCCATCACGACGCCGCGATCGTCTACGGTCCCCATCCCTACGTGCTGGTGATCCTGGTGCGCGGCATCCGCGATCAGAAGATCAGCGCGGCGCTGATGGCGTCGATCTCGCGGGAAGTCTGGCAGGCGTCCTCGAAGTAACCCGGACCGGCGCAGTGCGGGAACCCGAGCCCGCTCCTGGTCATCTGACGTGAAACCCGACAATGTCACTCGGTGAAGAAACCGCCGCAGTTTTGGCGGCCGAATGGTCAATAAATCCTTCGCGACTTGTGAGGAGTAATTTGCTACCGTCGTCGCAATTGGTCTACACGGTGGAGTCTTCGGCCGATCACTGCGAATCTACGGTGGCGATCCGCATGACCGACCGTCTCTGTCAGGACAGGGTAGAAGCATGGCGGACGAGGCCATCGTGACGACTCCAATGGTGCTTGTGGCCACCTGGCGCGACGGGCTGTTCGTCGTCTCTGGCGAGACCCGCGACCAAGAGCTGGGCACTCAGTCGGTCAGAGCGCTCGCGCCCGACGGGCAGGGCGGCGCTCTCGCGATTGTCAACGGCCGCTCACTTCGCCGGCGTGCGCCCGACGGCGTGTGGAGCAGCATGGCGACCACGGAGATGGATCTCGCTTGTTGCGTGGCGGTCGGCGACGTGATCTACGTCGGAACCGACGATGCCCGCGTTCTGCGCGTCGACGCGGACGGAGGACTCGAGCAACTCCGCGGCTTCGACTCGGTCGCGGGGCGTGAGACATGGTATGCGGGCTCGGCAGTCATCAACGGTCAGCGCGTGGGACCGCCGCTCGGGATCCGCTCGATCACCGCAACCCCGGACGGCGCGGTCCTCCTCGCCAACGTCCACGTCGGCGGTGTCCCTCGGTCGACCGACGGCGGCGTAACGTGGCAGCCCACCATCGACGTCGATAGCGACGTCCACGAGGTTCGCGCGCACCCGAACCGTCCAGGCGTCGTGATGGCCGCCGCCGCGATCGGGCTCTGTGCCAGCCGCGACGGTGGGGTGACATGGGACGTCGAACAGGAGGGCCTGCATGCCTCGTATTGCTCCGCGGTCGCGTTTGCGGGCGAAGACGTCCTGGTGTCCGCATCGGTAGACCATTTCGCAGCGCAGGGCGCAATCTACCGACGACGGGCGGATGGACACGATTCGCTAGTCGCCGTCGGCGAAGGTCTGCCTGCATGGACCGACGGCATCGTCGACACTGGTTGCATCGCCACGGGCGGCTCGGCAGTCGCGCTCGCCGATCGGAAGGGCAACCTCTACGTATCTGCCGACGCCGGCCGGAGCTGGTCGCGCCGAGCCAGTGGCCTCCCACCTCCGAGCAGCGTCCTCATCGTCTGAGAGGCAACAGAAGGCATCGCCATCGTACCGGCACCGCCGGCGTCGGCGCGAGGGTGTTAACCCGCGATAAACGCCGCACTGTCGATCTGACGTCGGTCACCTCGCCGGGTGGGGGCAGACTTTGCTTATGTTATGTCGGCTACCATTCAGGCTAGGGATTAGGGGGCCGGATCCATGAA
>JBKJRJ010000199.1:0-2953 GCA_046594705.1 Vicinamibacterales bacterium | reverse complement strand
GCAGGCCAAGCGCGTGGACTGGATCGATCCGCGCGTCCGCTGGACTGAATCGATCGACGAGCTGCTGGGTCTCGAGCTGGACGTGCTGGTCGAGCTGATCGGCGGCCGCGATCCGGCGGAGCCGTGGATCCGGGCCGCGCTCGACCGCGGCGTCTCCGTGGTCACCGCCAATAAGCAGGTGATCGCGCACGACGGGCCGGCGCTGCTCGCGGTGGCGGCGGCGCGCGGCTGCCAGTTGCGCTTCGAGGCCTCGGTGGCGGGTGGCGTCCCGGTGATTCGGGCGATCGAGAGCGGCCTGGCGAGCGACACCCTCACCGAAGTGGCCGGAATCCTCAATGGCACCTGCAACTACATCCTCTCGCGCATGGAGCGCGAAGGGGCCACCTTCGAAGCCAGCTTGCAGGACGCGCAGGCGCTCGGCTTCGCGGAGGCCGACCCCTCTCAGGACATCGGCGGGGGTGATGCCCGCGCCAAGCTCGCCATTCTCGCCATGATGGCGTTCGGTATCCAGGCGCCGCCCGCAGCCATCGACGCCCGTTCGATCGCGGGGGTGACCCCGCTCGATTTCCGCTACGCCCATCGGCTGCACTGCACGGTGCGGCAGATTGCCCGCGCGACGGCGGGCGGCACACCGGTGTCGCTGATGGCGGCGGTGGGGCCGGCGCTCGTGCCGCTGACCTCGTCACTCGCCCGCGTCAACGGCAGCGAGAACCTGGTCACGGTCACCGGACGGTCGGGCGGCGATACGACGTTCGGCGGGCGCGGCGCGGGGGGAGACCCGACGGCCGTGGCCGTGGTGTCGGACGTGCTGTCGATTGCCCGCGGCGCGCGGCTGCCGTCGCGCGGACCCTTCCGGCAGGTTGAGACGGTCTCCGCGGCGTTCGCGTCTCCGCATTACGTTCGCTTCACCGTGAAAGACCGCCCTGGCATCATCGCGGCGCTCGCGTCGGTGTTCGCGGCGCATGCGATCAACATCGACGCGATCCTCCAGGAGCCTGGCTTCCCGTCGGACCGGCGGCCATTCGTGGTGAGCCTCGACGCGGCCCCCTCCGCCGTGGTGGGCGCCGCGCTCGCGTCGATTGCCACGCTCGATTTTCATGTCGTGCCGCCCCTCGCCCTGCCGATGCTGGGCATGCCGGTCGACGGGGAGGCGCTGGCGTGACGTCGCGGGCCGAGCTGCGCTGCGCGTCCGGCTGCCCCGGCGTATTCGGTCGCGGCCTTGGTTTCACGCCAACCCATGAGTCCGTGGGAAGCGTGGTTCGGCACATAACCCCCGAGCGGGGCATCCCGCCTCGCGGAGTGACTCCTCACTGACATACCGCCGGTATGCTCGCTCGTCGCGCTCTGCGATCCGGGCGCCGCGCCCGGGACTCATGCAACGATCCACGTTTCCAGGGGACTAGATTGACTCGAGCATCTGCACGGACGGATTCGCATCCGTCACGAACTTGAGCTCCCAGCCCGACTCGAACAGCAGCACATCGCGGCCCTGCCGATCCTTCACCGTCACCACGCCGGACGTGGTCAGCGTCAGTGGCTTCGCGTCGTCGGCCGCGGGCACGGGCCAGCGCGCCGCCACGTGCGGGAGGCTGTCGAGGACGCACGTGATGCCGTACTCCGATTGCAGCCGGGCCTCGATCACGTCGAACTGGAGCGACCCGACCACGCCGATGATCGGATGACGCAAGCCGGTCTGCGGGATGAAGACCTGCATGAGGCCTTCTTCCTCGAGTTGCCGGACGGCCTCGTCGAACCGCTTGTGCCGCACGTCCGCGGGCCGCAGATACGCGAAGCGCTCCGCCGGAAACTGCGGGATCGGCGGAAACCGCAGTTTGCGTCCCGCGTACAGGGTGTCGCCGATGGCCAGGCGCCCCGGGTTGACCAGGCCGATCACGTCTCCGGGATAGGCCTCCGGCACGCTCGCCCGATCGCGCCCGAAGAAGCGGTAGACCCGCGAGAGCCGAAGCGTGGTGTCGAGCCGGTCGTTGACGACGGCCATGTCCTTGGTGAGACGGCCGGAGCAGACGCGCACGAACGCCACCCGATCCCGGTGCCGCGGGTTCATGTTCGCCTGCATCTTGAAGACGAAGCCGGAGAAGTCCGGATCGGTCGGCTGCACCATGCCGGCGTCGCTCGGGCGGGGCGCCGGGCTGGGCGCCAGGGTGAGGAGCGCGCGCAGGAATGGATCGACGCCGAAGTCGTTGAGCGCGCTGCCGAAGAAGACCGGCGTCTGACGTCCGGCGCGATATTCCTCGGCGTCGAAGCGAGTGCCGGCGCCGGAAATCATCTCGACCGCGTCGATCAAGTTGCGCTGGCGCTTGGCCCCGACCAACGCCTCGACCGCGGGATGGCGCGGATCGTCGACCGCCACCGGCTCGGTGCGCTGGCCGCGCGCGCCACGCTCGTAGAGCAGCACCGCGTTGGTCTCGAGCTCGTAGACGCCCGCGAAGTCGATGCCGTCGCCCAGCGGCCAGTTCATCGGGGCCGCCGCGATGCCCAGCACGCGCTCGATCTGATCGAGCAACTCGAACGGGTCGAGGCCCGGCTGATCGAGCTTGTTGATGAAGGTGAGGACGGGCAAGCCGCGCGTGCGGCAGACCTCGAACAGCTTGCGCGTCTGCGGCTCGATCCCTTTCGCCGCGTCGAGCACCATGACGACGCTGTCGACGGCGAGCAGCGTGCGGTAGGTGTCTTCGCTGAAGTCCTGATGGCCCGGCGTGTCGAGCAGCGTCACGTGGTGGCCATCGAGCTCGAATTCCAGCGCCGCAGCGCTGATCGAGATGCCGCGCTGCTGTTCCATCTCCATGAAGTCCGACACCGCGTGCCGCTGCGTCTTGCGGCCGCGCACGGCGCCCGCCAGCTCGATCGCGCCGGCATAGAGCAGCAGCTTCTCGGTCAGCGTCGTCTTGCCGGCGTCGGGATGGGAGATGATCGCGAAGGTCCGGCGCCGCGC
>JBKJRJ010000384.1:0-8095 GCA_046594705.1 Vicinamibacterales bacterium | reverse complement strand
CGTATTTGGCCAGGAACCGGGCCGCCCCCGAATCGAGCAGCGTGGCGGTGGTGCGCGGCACCATCAGCGGCATCGGCACGCCGAACGCCTCGTAAACGCCGCGCAACTGGCCCAAGTACGCGAGCTCGCTCGGGCCGGCGATGTAGGCGACGGTGGGGAACAGCGTGTCCTGGACAATCGGCCGCAGCAGCACGTTGGGGCTGAATCGCTCCGGGTTGGTTTTCGCCTCGCGCGCGAGCGCCTCGATCGCATAGGTCGTATCGCCGACGACCAGGTGATCGCCCTGTTTTTTGATCGGCGTCCGCCCGCCGTTCAGCCGGAAGAGCGAGACGCTGTCGGGCTGCGGTATCACCTGGGGGGCGTGTCCGCGCGCCGCGAGCTGCTCACCGGCCTTCGCCGCCAGCACCGCGACGCCTCCCGGCGACGCGAGCTCCCTCGCAAACACGTCGGCGACGAGCGGCTTGGCCGCCCGGTCCGCGGACTCGTAGACGACGAGGCCGTGCGGGCCGAGCAGCGTCTCGAGCCAGGTGGCGAACGCGCGCGCCATGCCAACCCCGGGCGCCCAGGCGGCCCTGATGTCGGCCAGGAGCGCGGCGGTGAATTCGGTCTGCTGGAGGGTCGCGGCGAGTTCGTCGATGGTCTGCTCGACATGGGGCGCCAGCGTGAGCTGCGCGATCGGCAGCTCGCCGGCTCCTTCGAGCGCCGCCAGCGCCACCGTGCGCGGCTGGAACTCGGTGTCGAGCACCGTACAGCTCCGGACTTCTTCCCAGTCGTGATCCTCGGCATCGACCCAGAAGACCGCCACGGCCGGCACGTTCAGGTCGCGGCCGGTGCGCCGCGCCAGCTGCAGCGCCGTGAGGGCCTTCAACAGCGTGAACAGTGGCCCGCCGAAAACCCCCGCCTGCTGGCCGGTGACCACGGCGACCGACGCCGGGTCGGCCAACAACGCCGCCGCGGCCCGCGCCTCCGCCGGGGCGTGGCGTGCCGTCTGTTGAATGGCCAGCAGCGCCACAACCGCATCGCGATCGCGGCGCCTCTCCTGCGCCCGTTTCACCGCATCGCGCCAGGCCTCCGGCTCCGCGGGGTTGCCCGCGAAGAGCTCGCCGACCTTGGGAAAGTTGAAGGCGTAGTCGCCCGCCAGTGGACGAATCCACGGAAATTCGCGGACGTCCACTCCCGTCGCTTTCAGGCGGCCGGAAGGGGCAACGGGGACCGCGGACGGGGACGGTTCTGCAGACACGGACCCGTACTCTCTCAGAGCGGTTGGAAAACTGTCAAGGCGGCGCATGATGGCACCTCGCTTGTGACGCCGATCCAGGGGCCTGGGATCCCGCAATCCGTGTTACATTCTGACGATCTAGAGGAGTACCGTCGCTGACCAGAGAGGACCCAAGCGCATTCTCGCCGCCGCCCGCTTTCGGCCCCTTTCGGGTGCTGCACCAAATCGGCATCGGCACGCTCGGCCCCGTATTCCGCACCTATGAGCCCACCCGCGACCGGCTCGTGGCGGTCAAGGTGTTCCGTCTCGACATCATCCCGGAACAGGCCCAGGTCCTCGCGGACGCGCTCGGCCGCGCGATTGACTCCTCGCTCGCGCATCCCAGCATCGTCGAACCGATCGCCGCCGGACTGGAAGGCACGCTCGCCTACCGGGCGGAAGAATACGTGGCGGCCGAATCGCTGGACGTAGCGATGCGGCACTATGCGCCGGCGTCGATCGAGAAGGCGCTGCCCTTCATTACACAGCTTGCCGGCGCCATCGACTTCGCCCGGGCCGCCGGCGTCGGCCACGGCGGGCTCCACCCGCGCGACATCTTCGTGACGCCCGACGAGGCGCGCGCGACGGGGTTCGGGGTCGTAGAGGCGCTCGAGGAAGTCGGCATCCGCGCACCCATCCGGCGTCCCTACAGTGCGCCGGAACGAATCGCGGGGAGCGAATGGAGCACCCCGGCTGACGTCTTCGCGCTCGCGGCCATCACCTTCGAGCTGCTGACGGCACGGCGCCCGGCCGGCACCGGGGCCCAGATCGGCGCGCTGCCGGACGGCGAACGGACCGCGCTCCTGCACGCCGTCCTCGCGCGCGCCATGGACGACGATCCGTCGCGCCGCTACGCCACCGCGCTCGCCTTTGCCGGTGCGCTCGAATCCGCGTCCCGGGGCGAGACCCCGATGGCTCAGTCCGCGGTTCCGGCAGCGGCGCTGGCGGGAGCCGTGGCGCTGGGGAGCGCCGGCCTGGCCGCGACCGTCGGTGGCGATACCGAGACGGAAGACGACGAGGAAGACGACGGGCAAGGCGATGGGGAGAGCGACTTCGAGATCGAGATCGAGAGAGACGTTGCTGCCGACGCGGAGGACGTGACCGGCCTCGCCGCCGAGCGCCAGTCCGACGCCGCGCCTGCGGCAGCGACGCCGACGCTGTTCGATAACGACGACCGCGAGGCTGACGACGTGCTCGGCGAGATCAGCGCGGACGAGAGGGAGCCCGAGCGGTTCGCTGAGGACTTCGTCGACGATCCGGAGCCCTCCTTCGCTCTGCCGATGGAGTCCGCGGAGCATGGCGCGGCGGGCGCGGCCTTCGCGGACGCGGTCGAGCCCGAGCGTGTTGCGGTCGGGGCGCCGGCGTCTGGCCGCGAGCCCGAACCGGCGAGTGCCGGCGACGAGTCGGTATACGCGGCGAAGGCCGGCATGTTCGCAGCCGACAGCCGGCGGCCGGAGCCCGACAGCTACGACGTCCCGGAGCGTAGCGGTCCGATGTTGCTGCAGCAGGCGGTGACGGCGGTGCTGATGTTGCTCGTCGGCTTCGCGGCGGGATATTTCGTGGGCAGCCGGGATCGTGTCCCGAGCGGGGCGGACACGGCTCCGGCCGCGGTGGCGCAACCGGCGACCCGGGTTCCCTCCGGTCCGGCGACGCCGCAGACTCCCGGCCAGTACAGCGAGCAGCAGGTGACGCCGCCCGCCGCCACGGCGTCTGTGCCCACGGCGTCTGCGCCCACGGCGTCCGCGCCCAAGGCGTCCGCGCCCAAGGCGTCCGCGCCCAACCCGGCGCCTCGGCTCAGGGAGCCGGCGCCCTCTGCGCCTGCGTCCACGGCGTCCGCGCCCACGGCGTCTGCGCCCAAGGCGTCTGCGCCCAACCCGGCGCCGGCCGCATCGCCCCGGCCGACCGAACGGACGGCCACCACCGGCCGCATGGTGATCAGGTCGACGCCGTCGCGCGCCAACGTCACGCTGAACGGGAGGTGGCGTGGCCGGACGCCGCTGACGCTCGACGATCTGCCGTTTGGCCGCTACGTCGTCCGCGTTGTGGCCGACGGGTTTCGCGTCGCGCGCGAGGAAGTCACCCTGAACACGCGGAACGCCTCGCAGACGATCAACACGCGGCTGACGCGGAACGCCCGCGCGTCTGCGCCGGTGCCGGCCGCGCCCGCACCGCGGCCCGGCTCGGCGCCGGCTGCTCCGGATCGGGGCGCGGCGGAGCCCGGGTTCACAGGCTCGCTCTACGTCGACTCGCGGCCGCGCGGCGCGACGGTGCTGCTCGACGGCCGCAACGTCGGCCAGACGCCGCTCAGCCTGCCGGACGTGGCGATCGGCTCGCACGTCGTGCGCATCGAGATGGCGGGCAAGCGGCCGTGGTCGACGACGACCCGCGTGGTGGCAGGACAAATGGAACGTGTGACGGGTTCACTCGAGGATCAGCGATGAAGGCGACGTTGGCCCTCGAAAACGGCATCTGGCACGAGGGGGACGCCGCGGGAGCCGCCGGTGAAACGGGCGGCGAAGTGGTGTTCAACACGAGCATGAGCGGCTACCAGGAAATCCTGACCGATCCGTCGTACGCCGGCCAGATTGTCACGATGACGGCGCCCGAGATGGGGAACTACGGCACCTCCGCCGAAGACAGCGAATCGCGCGGCACGCAGGTCGCCGGCTTCATCGTCCGGGAGGAATCGCCCGTCGCGAGCAACTGGCGATCCGACAGCACGCTGCGTGATTACCTGATCAAAAACAATATCGTGGCGATCTCCAACATCGACACGCGCGCGCTGGTGCGCGTGTTGAGGTCGGCGGGCGTGATGCGCGGCATCCTCGCCACCGGCGAGGTCGACCCGCGCGAGCTAGTCGAGCGCGCGCAGGCGCTGCCGTCGATGGCCGGGTCGGACCTCGTGCTTGGCGTCACCTGCGAGCGCCCCTTCGACTGGTCTCCCGCGACGCCGCTGGCGGCGGACGAGTTCGCGCCGCCCGCCCTGCGCCAGCACCGCCGCAATTTCCGCATCGCGGCCTACGACTTCGGGATGAAATGGAACATCCTGCGCCGCTTCACGGCCTATGGCTGTGACGTGCGCGTGTTCCCGGCGACGGCGCCGGCCTCCGATCTGCTGGCCGCCGGCCCCGACGGCGTCTTCCTGAGCAACGGCCCGGGCGATCCCGCCGTGCTGTCGTACGCGATTTCGAACGCGCGCCACCTGGTGGATTCCGGCGTGCCGGTGTTCGGCATCTGTCTGGGCCATCAGGTGCTCTCGCTGGCCATGGGCGGCGACACCTTCAAGCTCAAGTTCGGCCACCGTGGCGGCAACCACCCGGTCAAGGACCTCGCCACCGGCAAGGTCGAAATCACGTCGCAGAACCATGGCTTCGCCGTCGATCCGACGTCGCTGCCGCCGGACGTCAAGGTCACGCACATCAACCTGTATGACGGCACGGTCGAAGGGCTGCGGCACCAGACCAAGCCGGTCTTCTGCGTGCAGTACCATCCCGAGGCCGCGCCCGGTCCGCACGACGCCGACCACCTGTTCAAACAATTCGTCGACGAGATGGAAAGACGTGCTGGTGATCGTCGTGACCGTGGTGGTCTTCGTGACGAGCCCGCGGGCCCTCGCTGAACCATGCCGAAACGTACCGACCTCAAGCGGATCCTCGTCATCGGCTCCGGCCCGATCGTCATCGGGCAGGGTTGCGAGTTCGACTATTCCGGCACCCAGGCCTGCAAGGCGCTGAGGGACGAGGGGCTCGAGGTCATCCTCGTCAACAGCAATCCCGCGACGATCATGACGGATCCCGAGATCGCGGACCGCACCTACGTCGAACCGCTGACGGTCGAGGTGCTCGAAGCGATCATCGTGCGCGAGCAGCCCGACGCGGTGCTGCCGACGGTGGGCGGCCAGACGGCGCTCAACCTCGCGGTGGAGCTCTGGGAAAAAGGCATCCTGCAGAAGCACGGCGTCGAGCTGATCGGGGCATCGGTCGAAGCCATCAAGGTGGCGGAGGATCGGCTGCGGTTCCGTGACGCGATGCGCGAGATCGACATCGCGGTGCCCGACAGCCGCTACGTCCGCTCGATGGAGGAGGCGTTCGCGGCGATCGAGCCGATCGGCTTCCCGATCATCATCCGGCCGTCCTTTACCCTCGGCGGCGTCGGCGCCGGCATCGCCTACAACATCGAGGAGTTCCGCGACCTGGCGCAGCGCGGCCTCAGCCTCAGCCCGGTGCACGAAGTCCTGCTCGAGGAATCGGTCATCGGCTGGAAGGAATTCGAGCTCGAGGTGATGCGCGACCGGGCCGATAACTTCGTCGTGATCTGCTCGATCGAGAATATCGATCCGATGGGGGTCCACACCGGCGACAGCATCACGGTCGCCCCCGCGCTCACGCTCACCGACAAGGAATACCAGCGGATGCGCGACATCGCGCGCCGCATCATACGCCGGGTCGGGGTCGAGACCGGCGGCTCGAACATCCAGTTCGCGATCAATCCGGCGGACGGCACCATCGTCGTCATCGAGATGAACCCGCGGGTGTCGCGATCCTCGGCGCTGGCGTCCAAGGCCACCGGCTTTCCGATCGCCAAGATCGCCGCCAAGCTCGCGCTTGGCTACACGCTCGACGAAATTCCCAACGACATCACGCGGCTGACGCCGGCCTCCTTCGAACCGGCCATCGACTACATCGTCGTCAAGGTCCCGCGCTGGGCGTTCGAGAAGTTCCCGCGCGCCGATCGCACGCTGACGACGCAGATGAAGTCGGTGGGTGAGGTGATGGCGATCGGCCGCACCTTCAAGGAAGCCTTCATGAAGGCGTTCCGCTCGCTCGAGCTCGGGCGCGGCAACATGCTGTTCGCCAAGAGCGGCGGCCGGATCAACGCCACCGCCGCGGTGGACGCGGACGACGACGACAGCGCCCTGCAGCGCTCGCTCGCGGTGCCCAACGACCAGCGCATGTGGGCGATCTTCCGTGCGCTCGAGCGCGGCTGGGACCTCGAGGAGATCCATCGCCTCACCAACATCGACCGCTGGTTCCTGACGCAGTTCAAGCAGCTCGTCGAGCTGCGCGAACAGGCGGCGCTGGTGGGCCTGCGCGGCATTTCGCCCGACCTGATGCGCTCGCTCAAGCGCGCCGGATTCGGCGACTGGCAGATTGGCAGCATGCTCGGCGCCGACGAAGAAGCGGTACGCGCCGCGCGGCTCGAGCAGGGGCTCAAGGTCGCCTACAAGCGCATCGATACCTGCGCCGCGGAGTTCGAATCCTTTACCCCGTACTTGTACGGCACCTACGAGCGGGAGTGCGAGGCCGATCCCACGCCGCGCCAGAAGGTCATCATTCTCGGCAGCGGTCCCAATCGCATTGGCCAGGGCATCGAGTTCGACTACTGCTGCGTGCACGCCGCCTTCGCGCTGCGAGACGACGGGTTCGAGACCGTGATGATCAACTGCAACCCGGAAACAGTGTCGACCGACTACGACACCGTCGACCGCCTGTATTTCGAGCCGCTGACGTTCGAGGACGTGTTCGCGATCATCGAGCGCGAGCGGCAAGGCGGCGGCAGCGTGGCGGTGGTCGTGCAGTACGGCGGCCAGACGCCGTTGAAACTGGCGCTGCCGCTGCAGGAAGCGGGCGTCGAGATCCTTGGCACCTCGCCGGATTCGATCGATTTGGCGGAGGACCGCGAGCGCTTTTCGAAGCTGCTGTGGGAGCTCGGCATTCCGCAGGCACCGAGCGGCATCGCGACCTCGGCCGAGGAGGCGCGCGACGCGGCCCTGAAGATCGGCTTCCCGCTGGTGGTGAGGCCGTCGTACGTGCTGGGCGGCCGCGCCATGGCGATCGTCTACGACATGGCCGCGCTCGACCGCTACATGACGACCGCCGTGCAGGCCTCGCCCGATCGGCCCGTCCTGATCGACAAGTTCCTGGAAGACGCCGTCGAGCTCGACGTGGATTGCATTGCCGACGCGACCGGCGCCGTGATCATCGGCGGCATCATGGAGCACATCGAGGAGGCTGGCATCCACTCGGGCGACAGCTCCTGCGTGGTCCCACCCTACCGGGTCGCGCAGCGGCACCTCGACCAGATCCGTGATTACACCCGCCGCATCGCCAAGGCGCTCAACGTCATCGGCCTCATGAACACGCAGTTCGCCATCAAGGACGAGACGATTTACGTGCTCGAGGTCAACCCGCGCGCCTCTCGCACGGTGCCCTATCTCTCGAAGGCCACTGGCGTGCCGCTGGCGAAAGTCGCGGCGCGGGTGATGGTGGGACGAACGCTGGCCCAGCTCGGCCTGACGGAGGACCTCGAGGTCGCCGGCGTGTTCGTCAAGACGCCGGTCTTTCCGTTCGTGCGGTTCCCGGGGGTCGACAACATTCTCGGGCCCGAGATGAAATCGACCGGCGAGGTGATGGGCGGCGCGACGACGTTCGGTAGCGCCTTCGCCAAGGCGCAGCTCGCGGCCGGCGTCAAGCTGCCGGCGTCAGGGGCGGTGTTCATCAGCGTCAGCAACCACGACAAGCCGGCGGTCGTCCAGATCGCCCGCGATCTGCAGGGGCTGGGCTTCTCGCTGGTGGCCACGCGCGGCACCGCCAACTATCTGCGCGCCCACGGTATCGACGCCGAGATTGTGTTCAAGGTCAACGAGGGGCGCCCGCACGTCGGCGACGAGATCGTCAACCACCGGATCCAGCTCGTGATCAACACGCCGCTCGGCCGCGAATCCTTCTTCGACGACAAGTTCGTGCGCCGCACCGCCATGATGCAGCAGGTCCCGTGCATCACGACCCTCACCGGCGCGGCGGCCGCCGTCTACGCCATTCGGGCCCTCGGCACCGA
>JBKJRJ010000182.1:0-3281 GCA_046594705.1 Vicinamibacterales bacterium | reverse complement strand
CTGGCGAACGACGACCCCGCGCTCTCCGCATGGTCGTCGCTGCTGGCGAACTGGCTGAGGGTTCGCAAGCTGATCAAGTAGACGATGGACCATCTCAACTGGTACTGGTCACGATCTCTTTGATCCGAGACATTAGGGAAATATGCCAAAGGCAGCTGGCGCGTTCGACGTCACGATCACTCCCCAGGCCGCCGATCGCTATGCCGACGCCGCGGCGCTCGGCCGGATGACGCTCGACAAGACGTTCCACGGCGATCTCGAGGCCACGGGCCAGGGCCAGATGCTGACCGGCATGGGCGCCGAGAAGGGATCGGCCGCCTACGTGGCGATGGAGCAGGTGACCGGCACGTTGCACGGCCGCAATGGATCCTTCATCCTCCAGCATACGGGCGTGATGAACCGCGGCGTCCCGCACCTGACCATCACCGTCGTCCCCGACTCCGGGACCGGCGAGCTGGTGGGGTTGTCGGGGACGATGACGATCGATGTCGAGGGCGGCAAGCACGCCTACGCCCTGGACTACACGCTGTCGGGGCCCGCCTGATCGGCCGGTCAACTATACTGGCCGCCATCCAGGAGAGCGACGTGATAAATGCGCGCGATGGTCGTCGGCGTGGTGTCCTCGTGGCCGTGTTGCTGGCGGCTGCCCTTTCGTCCATTACGGCGGCGCAGAGTCCGCCGCCTTCCCCGAAGAAGAACCCGCTCCTCAAACTGATCGAGCCCTGGCCATCCGCCGAGGTCCTCGAAAAGCGGCGGCTCGCCTCGGAATCGCTGCCGCTCTTCACCGCCACCGCGCCGGTGTCGATCACGCTGTCGACCGACTTCAAGGCGCTCAATCGCGACCGCAATCCCGAAAGCAAGCGCCGTTTTCCGGGCGTGCTGCGCGTGACCGGCGAGGGGGGCGCGGAGGTCGCGCTGGCGGTCCAGTTGAGTGCGCGCGGGCACTCCCGCCGCTCGGCGCGGACCTGCGACTACGTGCCGTTGCGCATCGAGTTTCCCAAGCAGGGCGTCGGCAAGACTATCTTCGCCAGGCAGGAGGCGTTGAAGCTCGTCGTGCAGTGCGCGCGCGGGGGAGACTTCGAGCAGTACTTGTTCCGCGAATACCTGGCCTACCTGATGGGGAACGTCATCACTCCACAGTCCTTCCGCGCCCGCCTGGCGACGGTGGATTACCTGGACCAGGCCACCGGGAAGTCGACCGGGACCCGGCAGGCGATGTTCATCGAAGACGAAGTGGATGTCGCCAAACGGATGGGCGGCCGCATCGTCCGGCTGCCACGTCTCCTGTTCAAGGACGTGGAGGCCGCCACGCTGATGCCGATGATGATCTTCGAGTACATGATTGGCAACACCGACTTCTCGATCTTCGCGTTGCACAACGTGAAGCTGGTGCAGCGTCCTGACAAGAGCGTCCACCCGGTGCCCTACGACTTCGACTTCTCCGGTCTCGTCAGTGCGCCCTACGCCCTTCCCAACCCGGCGTTGCTCATCAAGACGGTCCGGGACCGCGTGTATCGCGGCCCCTGCCGGCATGAGGAGCAGGTCGACCCCTATGTCGCCAACTTCACGGCGAAGAAGGATATTCTTCGCGCGCTACCCGACGAGATTCCCGGACTGAACAGGGGGAGCCGACAGGAAATCCGCTCGTTCATCGACGAATTCTTCTCGTCGATCAAGACACCCAAAAACGCGCGGCGGCTGTTTGCCGAGTGTGGCGACAAGCCGACGATGTAGCGAAGGAGTGGAGCGGTGAGGATGTCCGCCGGCGGGCGCCAGGCTGCCGCGCCCGAGGCCGCGCGGCAAGGCCCGTGTGCTGAGCTCGCCTGTGAGTGAACGATGGTATCTCCGCACACCGGGGCCGCGGCTTCAGCGGGTTCTCCCCGTCGTGCTCGCTCTCTTGATTACGGCATACGGCGCGTTACTCCGGGTGGACGCCCTGGTCGAGCGCTACGGACCTGTCGATCATCCCGGCTGGGCACGCGTGGTGACACGCTCGCTGGCGCCGGCGGGCGCCGCGCTCAGGCCGTTCGCCCTCGGGTGGCCACCCCTCGGCACGCCGTATGTGGGCGGCGATCCGATCAATTACCTGAAATACGCCCGCGAGATGCGCGGGTTCTACCAGGGGCATTTGCGTGAACCCGGGTTCCTCGCCTTGACGCGGGGTTTCCTCTGGGCGCTCTCGAACCAGGACATCGCGGTCAGTTTCGCGTCCCTGGCGGGCTCGGTTCTGGCGGTGTATGGCACTTACCTGCTCGGTGCCGCGGCAATCTCCCCGGCGTGCGGACTGCTCGCCGCGCTCGTCATGGCGATCGAGCGGGAGAACATCACGTGGGCGCCGGACGGCTGGCGGGACGATACGTTCACGGCCGCGGTCGTCTTTGCCGCCTGGGCGTTCCTCCGCTTCCGCCGCACCCCCTCCCTATGGAACGGGGTGCTGCTGGGCGTGGTCGCGGCGGCGGCGTGCCTGACCCGCATCACCGCGCTGTCGTTCATCGCACCCGGTCTGCTGTGGCTGCTGCTCGATCGTCCTCGGGACACGCGCCGAGGGATGGTCCGGCCCCTGACCGTCGCACTGGTCACCATGACGGCGCTGGTCGCGCCCTACCTGGTGAACTGCGCGCGAGAGCTGGGCGACCCGCTGATCGCGATCAATTACCACACCGGGTACTATCGCTTCAGCGAGGGACTGCCATCAGGCGAGCCGATGAGCGCGGCGCGGTACGTGCGCGCGAAGCTCACGCGCTCGCCGCTGAGCACCCTGGACACCGGCGTGATGGGCGTGGTGGTCCAGCCCTTCGTGACGAAGTGGTCCGGCCTCGAGGTGACCGCGCGGTGGCTTCGGCCGCTGCTCTACTGGGCCGCCATCGCCGGACTGCTGATGCTGCCGTTCGCGGCGGCCGGCAGGCTGCTGCTCGTGATCCTGGTGAGCTCGCTGTTGCCGTACGCCTTCACCTGGAACGTGGGCGGCGGCGGTGAATGGCGTTTCACCATGCACGCCTACCCGTTCTACATCGTGGCGGCGTGCTACGCCTTCGTGCGCGTGAGCGTGGTGGCGGTGGCCGCGTGGCGTGAGCGGTCGCTGCCCGCACCGGGCCGGCAGGCGCTGCTCGGAGCCGCGGTGATCGGGGCCATGCTGCTGCTCGCGTCGGGCCTGTATCGGTGGCTGCCCTGGTTCGTGGACAAGGAGACCCTGGCGCGCGGCGAGGACCTGACGATTGGTGCGGGCGCCCGCGACGACACCTTTTTCCGGCGCGACTGGTCGCCGCCGCACCAGGAGGGAC
>JBKJRJ010000057.1:0-9563 GCA_046594705.1 Vicinamibacterales bacterium | reverse complement strand
CCGGCGATCGCGGTGGTCGCCAACGTCGACGCCTTGCCGAAGCGCACCGCCGCCGAGTCGATCGACGCGCTGGTGCGGCAGGTCTCGGCGCCGGTGCGCTGGGAAGACGTGGTGCGGCGGCTGATCGCGGAGGGGGTCACCACCTGTGTGGAGCTGGGACCGGGATCCGTGCTGGCCGGGCTCGTCAAGAAGATCGATCGCCGCGTCACCGTGTTCAGCGTCGAGGACGAAGCGGGCCTGCTGGCGATGGAAGCCGCGATCAAAGCCAAGGCATGATCACCACGACGATGAACTGTTCACTGTGAACGGCGAACTGTTGACGATATGATCGACCTGTCAGGGAAGGTGGCGCTCGTGACCGGCGCCTCGCGCGGCATCGGCCGCGCCATCGCCACCGGCCTGTCCCGGCAGGGCGCCACCGTCATCGCCGCGGCGCGCGAGCACAACGCCGCCGCGACCGTCGACGCGATCGTGGCGGCCGGCGGGACAGCCGAGGTCGCCTCCCTGGACGTCGCGGACGGCGCCGGGATCGCGGCGCTCGTCGCCGGCACGCTCGCGCGGCACGGCCGGATTGACATCCTGGTGAACAATGCCGGGATCGCGAGGGACCAGCTGATGCTGCGGATGAAGCGTGAGGACTGGGACGCGGTGATCGCGACCAACCTCACCGCCGCGTTCGCGCTGACGCAGGCCGTGCTCAAGCCGATGATCCGCCAGAAGGGCGGCCGGATCATCTGCATCAGCTCGGTGGTCGGGCAGAGCGGCAACGCCGGCCAGGCCAACTACGCTGCCTCCAAAGCGGGCCTGATCGGCTTCGCCAAGGCGGTCGCGCAGGAAGTGGCGTCGCGGAACATCACCGTCAATGTCGTGGCGCCGGGACTGATCGACACCGACATGACGCGCGCGGTCACCGGGGACGCGCGCAGCGAGTGGGCCGCGAAGATCCCGCTCAAGCGGCTGGGGACCCCCGACGACATCGCCGCGGCGGTGTGTTTCCTCGCCTCGCACGAGGCGTCGTATATTACTGGGCAGGTGCTCGCCGTCAACGGCGGCATGTACATGTAGGCTTGGGGCTTTAGACTTTCGGTGTGGGTTTTCGGCTTGGGCTTGAACATTAGGCTTTGGAGGGGTGAATGGCAGTAGCAGACAAGGTGAAGAGCATCATCGTCGAGCAGCTCGGCGTCGACGAAGAAGAAGTGACGCCGGATGCGTCATTCGTGGACGACCTGGGAGCCGACTCGCTCGACACCGTCGAGCTCGTGATGGCGTTCGAAGAAGAGTTCGGGATTGAGATTCCGGATGAGGACGCCGAGAAGATCACGCGCGTCAAAGAAGCCATCGAGTACATCGAGTCCCACGCCAAGTCCAAGAAATGAACGGCGGCAGGCGCGTGGTGGTGACGGGCGTCGGACTGGTGTCCCCGCTCGGCATCGGCACGCAGGCAAACTGGCAGGCGATCCTCGCCGGCAAGAGTGGCATCGGGCCGATCACGCGGTTCGACGCGTCGCTCTATTCCGCGCGCATTGCGGGCGAAGTCCAGGGCTTCGACCCGCTGCAGTTCGTCGACAAGAAAGACGTCAAGAAAATGGACGTCTTCATCCAGTTCGCGCTCGCCGCCGCGCAGTTCGCGGTGGACGATGCGCGCCTGGAGGTGACGGCGGAGATTGCCGATTCGGTCGGCGTCTACATTGCGTCCGGGATCGGCGGCTTCCAGACCATCGAACGGGAGCACGTCGAGCTCATGAAGGGCGGCCCGCGCCGCATCTCCCCCTTCTTCATCCCCGCCTCCATCATCAACCTCGCCGCCGGCCAGGTCTCGATCCGCTTCAACGCGCGCGGACCCAACCTCGCCACCTGCACCGCCTGCACCGCGTCGGCGCACGCCATCGGCGAGGCCTACGAGATCATCAAGCGGGGCGACGCCGACATCATGATCGCCGGTGGCTCGGAGGCCGCCATCACGCCGATGGGGGTCGGCGGGTTCGCCGCCATGCGCGCCCTGTCGACCCGCAACGACGACCCGCTCCACGCCAGCCGTCCGTTCGACAAGGATCGCGACGGGTTCGTCATGGGCGAAGGATCGGGCATCTGCATTCTCGAAACGCTCGACTCGGCCCGCCGCCGCGAGGCGCCGATTTACGCCGAACTCGTGGGATACGGCCTGACCTCCGACGCCTACCACCTGACCGGCCAGCCCGAGGACGCCCACGGCGCCGTGCGCTCGATGGCGATGGCGCTGCGCAAGGCCGGCGTCGACACCACCGCCGTCGACTACATCAACGCGCACGGCACCTCGACGCCGATCAACGACCCGACCGAAACCCTGGGGGTGAAGCGGCTGTTCGGCGAGCACGCCTACAAGCTGGCGATGTCCTCGACCAAGTCGATGACCGGGCACCTGCTCGGCGCCGCCGGCGGGCTCGAGGCCGGCATCACCGCGCTCGCCATCCGCCACCAGATCGCCCCGCCCACGATCAACCTCGACCATCCGGATCCCGCGTGCGACCTCGACTACGTCCCCCACACGGCCCGGCCGATGGCCATCCGCTACGCGCTGTCGAACTCCTTCGGCTTCGGCGGGACGAATGGTACGCTGCTGATGAAGCAGTTTGAGGACTGACCGGTTACCAGTTGTCAGTGTGCAGCGCGGACGCGTGACCTCATAGTGGCAACTGGCAGCGGGCTCTGGTAGCTGGTAACTAACATGAAAATCGCCGTTTGTATCAAGCAGGTGGTCACCCGTGAGTGGCAGCTGCGCATCAATGATCAGACAACCTGGATCCGCGACAAGGATGCCGGCTTCGAGCTGAACGAACCCGACGCCTACGCGCTGGAAGAGGCGCTGCGGCTGAAGGAGAAGCACGGCGGGGAGGTGCTCGTCTGTTCCGCCGGGCCGGCACGGTCGACCCAGGTAATCCGCGAGGCGCTCGCCCGCGGCGCCGACCGCGCCATCCACGTCGAAGCCGACAGTCTGGCCACCGCCGACGCCCACGCCGTGGCCGAGGCGCTGGCCGCGGCCATCCGGGACGAGCAGGTCGATCTCGTGCTGACGGGCCTGCAGTCCGACGACCAGGGCTTCGGCCAGGTTGGCGTGATCCTGGCCGAGAAGCTCGAAATGCCCCACGCGACGATCATCATGGAAGTACAGGTCGCCCCCTCGTCCGGGTCGGGGCAGGCGGCGTTGCGCGTCAAGCGCGAACTCGAAGGCGGCTGGTTCCAGTGGGTGGCGCTGCCGATGCCCGCGCTGCTGACCATCCAGAGCGGCATCAACCAGCTGCGCTACGCGACGCTCAAAGGCATCATGGCGGCGAAGAAAAAAGAGATCAAGAAGGTCGTCCCGGCCGCGGCCGCGCCCGTGGCGCAACGGATCACCCGTGTCTACTTTCCCGAGAAGGGGAAGAAGACGCAGCTGTTGGCCGGCGCTCCGGCCGACGCCGCCAAAGAGCTCATCAAGCGGCTCCGCGACGATGCGAGGGCGCTGTGATCCTCGTCATCGCCGAACATCGCAACGGCAAGCTGAATCGCGCCACCCTTGAAACCATCGCCGCGGCGCAACAGGCTGGCGGGCCGGTTACGATCGCGGTGCTCGGATCGGGCGTGGACGCGATCGCCGGGGAGGTCGCCGCCGCAGCCGCCGACGAGGTCATCGTGGTGGACGACCCCGCGCTGGCGGACTACACGTCCGACGGGACGGTTCTGGCGATCGCGGCGCTCATCGCGGCGGAGTCGCCCGTCCGCGTCTTCCTGCCGCACACCTACCAGACGCGCGACTTCGCCCCGGCGCTCGCCGCGCGAGTACAGCGGCCGCTGGTGACCGACTGCATCGCCGTCAAGGGCGAGGGTTACGTGCGGCCGATATTCCAGGGCAAGCTGCAGGCCGACATCGCCGTCGACGGGCCGCACATCGCCACCTTCCAGATCGGCGCCTACCGCGCCGACGCGATGACGGCGGGGGCCGCCGCGGCGCCGCTACGGAAGGCCTCGATCGCCATCGACGCGGGACGGATCCGTCAGAAGCCCGAGGCGCCCTTCCAGGAAGCCAAGCAGGCCGTTGACCTGTCCCAGGCCGAGCGCATCGTCGCCGTCGGCCGTGGCATCAAGGCGCAGGAGCACGTACAGCTCGCGCAGCAGCTGGCGAAGGCGATGGGAGCCGAGCTGGCCGCGTCACGCCCGATCTGCGACGCGGGATGGCTCCCCATGGACCGCCAGATCGGCAGCTCGGGCCAGACCGTGGCGCCCCGGCTCTATGTCGCGCTCGGCATTTCCGGCGCCATCCAGCATCTCGTCGGCATGAAGGGGGCCCGGACCATCGTCGCGATCAACAAGGACTCCGAGGCGCCGATCTTCGAAATTGCCGACTACGGGATCGTGGGCGATCTGTTTGAAGTGGTGCCGGCCCTGATAGCGGAACTGGCCAAGTAGCGACCGCTCACCAGTGGCAGTGTCCAGCGCGGTGCTGGCAGCATGACGCACTGGGCGCTGGAAGCTGGGAACTGGAAACGTCCTGGAACGTGAAACATTAGAGGTCGACGTCCTCATCGTCGGCGGGGGTCCCGCCGGGATGTCGGCCGCGCTCAGGCTGGCGCAGCTCCAGAAAGAAAAAGGGGGCGAGCCGCTGGCGATCGCGGTGCTCGAGAAAGCGCGCGAAGCGGGGGCGCACATGCTGTCGGGCGCGCTGCTCGATCCCTCGACGCTCAAGGATTTGATCCCCGACTTCGTCGCCAGAGGGGCCCCGCTTGCCTGCGAGGCGACCCGCGACGACATCTACTTCCTGACGCGCACCGGCAAGGTGCGTCTGCCGATGACGCCCCCCTTCTTCGCGAACCACGGCAACTACATCATCTCGTTGAACGCGTTCGTGAAATGGCTCAGCGGCCTCGTCGAGGCGGAGGGCATCGACGTCTTCACGGGATTCCCCGCGACGGAAGTCCTCTTCGACCCGGCGGCAAGCCCAGGACAGGGGGGTCGAGTCGTTGGCGTGCGCACCGGTGATCGCGGCGTGGACAAGCACGGACAGAAGAAATCCACGTTCGAGCCCGGCGTGGACATCCGCGCCAAGGTCACCATCTTCGCGGACGGCGTCCGCGGCAACCTGACCAAGTCGCTGGTGCGGCAGCTCGGTCTCGACGAGGGGCGCAGCCCGCAGACCTACGCGATCGGTATCAAGGAGTTGTGGGAAGTGCCCGCCGGCCGCACCGAGCCGGGACGCGTCGTGCACACCATGGGCTACCCGCTCAGAAACGAGGAGTTTGGCGGCGCGTTCATCTACACGCTGCCCGGCAACATGGTGTCGCTCGGGCTGGTCACCGGGCTCGACTACCGCGACCCGATGTTCGATCCACACGTCGCGTTCCAGCACGTCAAGCGGCATCCGCTGTTTGCCGCCCTGCTCGAAGGCGGCCAGTTGATCCGGTACGGCGCCAAGGCGCTCCCCGAGGGGGGCTGGCACACGATCCCGAAGACCTACGCGGCAGGCGCGCTGATCGTGGGCGACGCCGCCGGCTTCCTGAACTCGGCGCGGCTCAAGGGCATTCATCTCGCGATGCGCACCGGGATGTTCGCCGCGGAAACGGCCTTCGCGGCCGTTCGCAAGGGAGACACCTCCGAGGCCGCGCTGAAGGCATACGACGATCGGATCCAGGGGGGCGCGGTTCGCAAGGAGCTCTATCCGGTCCGCAACGTGCATCAGGCCTTCAGCTACGGGGCGTTCGCCGGCGCCATGTTCACGGGGCTCTCGCTCGTCACGAGGGGCTGGTGGTTCAAGGATCCGATGCCGGCCCATGGCGGCTGGACGCGGATGCAGAAGCTGGCCGACTACTACAAGGACGCCCGCCCGGACCCGGACGCCACCATGAACCCGGTCAAGATCGACCGCCAGCTGACGTTCGATCGCCTCACCAACCTGCATTACTCGGGAACGCGGCATGCCGAGGACCAGCCGTCCCATCTGGTCGTGCACGACGCCAGCGTCTGCGCCACGCGCTGCCGCGAAGAGTTCGGCAATCCCTGCATCCGCTTCTGCCCCGCGAACGTCTACGAGATGGTGGACGATGGGGCGGGGAAGAAGAAGCTGCAGATCAACGCGTCCAACTGCGTGCACTGCAAGAGCTGCGACATCATGGACCCCTACCAGATCATCGACTGGGTCCCGCCCGAAGGCGGCGGCGGGCCGCATTACGAAGGCATGTAGCGGCTCAGGACATGTGGAATTCGGCTACTTTGGTGATCTGGCCATCGCGCAGACTCTGACGCCCGGGCGGGTTGGGAAGGCCGCGCTGATTTCGGCGACGGCGGCTCCCCTGATTCGTGCGCTCGGTGCCACCTATCGCTGGCAGGTCGACGGCCGCTCCCATTACGACTCGATCGTCGCGTCCGGCCGGCAGCCCATCTTCGCGTTCTGGCATGGCCGCATCCTGCCCGCCACCTTGTTCTGGAAGGACAAGGGGATCGTCGTCATCACCAGCCAGAATTTCGATGGCGAATGGATCGCGGGTATCATCCGTCGATTCGGCTACGGCACGGCCCGGGGCTCGAGCTCCCGGGGCGGCGCGCGCGCGCTGGTGCAGCTGCGGCGCGAGCTGGCGAACGGCCGGCCGGTGGCGTTCACCGTCGACGGCCCGCGCGGACCGGCTCGCGCGGCGCAGCCCGGCGCCGTGTTCCTCGCCGGCGCCACCGGCCATCCCATCCTGCCGTTTCATATCGAGGCCAGCCGGTTCTGGACGATGAAGAGCTGGGATCGCACGCAGGTGCCAAAGGCGTTCAGCACCCTGGCCGTGGCGATCGGCGAGCCGATCTACGTGCGGGATACGGCGGCGACGACGATCGAGGCGATGCGCGTCGAACTGGAACGGTCGCTCGCTGCTCTCGAGAGCAGCGTGACACGACGGGCCTGAATCATCATGCTGCTCATTTCATCGCCACGCTTCCAGGAACACACCACGCCGCCGGGCCACCCGGAACGGCCCGAGCGCGCGGCGGTGTTCGATCAGGTCGCGGCCGCGTGGCGCGATGCCGGCGGGCTGGTCGCCGAGCCCCGGGCGGCCACTCGCGCGGAGCTCCTCCGCGTCCACGACGAGGGGCATGTCGCCGCCATCGAGGCGACCCACGGCCGGGCCGTGATGCTCGATGCCGACACCTTCACGTCGCCCGAGTCGTACGAGATCGCGGTGCTGGCGGCGGGCGCGGCGGTGCAGGCAGCGGAACATGCGCTGGACACGGGGGAGACGGCGTTCGCGTTGGTGCGGCCCCCCGGCCATCACGCGGAGCGCGACAGGGCCATGGGCTTCTGTCTGTTCAACAACGTCGCCGTCGCGGCCGCCGCGGCCATCGCCAGGGGCCTGTCGCGTGTCGCGATCGTCGACATCGACGTCCACCACGGCAATGGCACGCAGTGGATGTTCTACGCCGATCCCGCCGTCCTCTACGTTTCGACCCACCAGTCCCCGTTCTATCCGGGCACCGGCGCCGCCAGTGACACCGGTCGCGGGGCGGGAGAGGGCTTCACCTGCAACGTCCCGCTGCCGGCCGGGGCGACCGACGCGGACTATGCCGCCGCATACCGCACGATTGCCGGAGTGCTGGAGCGATACGCCCCCGAGCTGCTGCTCATCTCCGCCGGCTTCGACGCACATGCGGACGATCCGCTGGCGTCGATGAGGATGACGGCGGCCGGCTATGCCGCGGTGGTGGAGAGCCTCGCCGTCACCGCCGCCAGGGTCGGCTGCCCGATCGCGCTGGTGACCGAGGGCGGCTACGACCTCGACGCCCTGCGGGCCTGCCTCGACGCCACGCTGGAGGTCCTCGCCTCCGTCGGCGGAGCCGGGGATATAATTTGAGGATCGTGCCGGACTACAAGCCCCAGACCATCGAGAAGAAGTGGCGTGACAGCTGGAAGGCGTCGCGCGCGTTCGAAGTCACCGAGGACCCCAACCGGCCCAAGTTCTACTGCCTCGAGATGTTCGCCTACCCCTCCGGGCACGCGCACGTCGGCCACGTCCGTAACTACATGATCGGCGACGTGGTCGCGCGCGTGAAGCGGATGCGGGGCTTCAACGTGCTCCACCCTTTCGGCTGGGACGCCTTCGGCCTGCCGGCGGAGAACGCCGCCATCAAGAACGGCACGCACCCCGAGACCTGGACGCTCGAGAACATCGAGCACATGAAGGGGCAGCTGCAGCGGCTGGGCATCAGCTACGCCTGGGAGCGCGAGATTGCCACCTGCCTGCCCGACTACTACAAGTGGAACCAGTGGCTCTTCCTGAAGATGCTGGAGAAGGGGCTCGCGTATCGCAAGCGCTCCAGCGTCAACTGGTGCCCGAGTTGTAACACCGTCCTGGCCAACGAGCAGGTCATCGACGGCGCGTGCTGGCGCTGCGGCACGCAAGTCACCTCGCGTGAACTCGAGCAGTGGTTCCTCCGCATCACGCACTACGCCGAAGAGCTGCTCGAAGGCGCGAAGCACCTGCCCGACTGGCCCGAGAAGGTGCTGACGATGCAGCGCAACTGGATTGGCAAGTCGGAGGGCGTGCAGGCCACGTTTCCGATTGCCGATGCGGAGGGCCGCGCGACCGCCGACGGCATCGCGATCTTCACGACGCGGATCGACACGATCTTCGGTGCGACGTTCGTGCTGATCGCCCCCGAGCACGAGCTGGTCGAGACGTTCGCTAGCGAGTCGTCCGACCCGGCGGCGTTCCGCAAGCAGGCCGAGCGTTTCCGCCAGCAGGACCGGCTCGGACGGATGTCGGGCGAGGTGGCGAAGGAAGGCTTCGACACCGGGCGTCGCGTGATGAACCCGTTCACGGGCGAGACGGTGCCGGTGTGGGTCGCCAACTTCGTGCTCGGTGGCTACGGCACGGGCGCGATCATGGCGGTGCCGGCGCACGACCAGCGCGACTTCGAGTTCGCCCGCACGTATGGCCTCGATGTCCGCGTCGTGGTCAAGCCGATCGACGGCCCCGCGGCCGACGGAGCGACGCTCACGGAAGCGTTCACCGAGTACGGCGAGAGCGTTCACTCCGACGAGTTCAGCGGCCTGACCACCGACGAGGCGTGGGAGAAGATGGCCGCGTCGGCCGAGGCGCGCGGCATCGGCACGAAGACGATCCAGTATCGGCTCAAGGACTGGGGGGTCTCGCGACAGCGCTACTGGGCCACGCCGATCCCGATGATCCACTGCCCGGCCTGCGGCGTCGTGCCCGTCCCCGACGACCAGTTGCCGGTGGTGCTGCCGAAGATCGTGGAGTTCACCGGCAAGGGCGAGTCACCGCTGGCGCAGCTGCCCGAGTTCGTCAACGTCTCGTGCCCGACGTGCGGCGGCGCGGCGCGGCGCGAGACCGACACGATGGACACGTTCTTCGATTCGTCCTGGTACCTCTATCGGTTCACGGACGCGAACAACGACCAGCAGGCCTTCGATCCCGCGAAGTGCAACTACTGGGCGCCCGTCGACTTCTACAGCGGCGGCGTCGAGCACGCGATCCTGCACCTGATCTACTCGCGGTTCTTCGCCCGCGTCTTCCGCGATCTCGGCATGGTCACGCACGACGAGCCGTTCACGCGGC
>JBKJRJ010000427.1:0-6454 GCA_046594705.1 Vicinamibacterales bacterium | reverse complement strand
CGGGAACCCGCACTACCACCAGTCGCACGACCTCCTCGAAGGCATCAATCATCAGCTGGTGACCGAAGTGGCCAAGACGACGGCCGCGACACTGATGCTGCTGGCGTCGAGCCCGTCGCGGATCGCCGACCTGTCCGCTGCCGCCGGAGCAGGCCGCGCGACGGCCAGCTGGTCCCCGAGTCCGGAGACCGGCATCACCGGCTACATCGTGACGTGGGGCCCGGCCGGCAATCCCGCGCTCCACACGCTGCGCGTGACGCAGCCAAAGGCCACGCTGGCGGGCGCCGCAGCCGGCACGGCCGTGCGCGTGAAGGCGATCAACGCCAAGGGCCTGGAAGGCTGGGACTGGGCGAGGACGGTGGTGAAGTAGTGGGCGTCGCGGCTTCCCTCGCGTCCGGCCGGTGGCTGAAGACGAAGATCGCGACGCCCAGCAGGATCGCCATGTCGGCGACGTTGAAGATCCCGGTGCGCAGCGACCCGATGCCGACGTTCATGAAATCAATGACGCTGCCGCGGACGATGCGATCGACGAGGTTTGACGTGCCGCCCGCCAGGTAGAGCGCCAGGCCCATCCGAGCCGGCCCGGACAGCGGATATTTGAAGGCGGCGATGGCCATGGCGCAGAGAATGAGACCGGTGCCGACCGTGAAGACGGCGGTCTGCATCGCGGGGGGCCAGTCCGCGCCAAGGCCCAGGAAGGCGCCGGCGTTCTCGGCGTATTCGAGGCGCACGGTATCGGCGAGGAACGACTGCCGCGGCTCCCCCGCCAGCGTGGCGGCCGCGAAGTGCTTGCTGACGCGATCGCAACCCACGGTAATCGCCGCCACGGCCAGCAGCGCGACTCTTCTCCCGACCCTGGTCATGCCTGTCACGATGATACCTGTCTGGTGCCGTCACTCGAGCCTGCCGCCGAAGGTCACCACGGACGGCCTCTGTGTCGTGCTTCCGGCCTTGGTATCGTGCCGGCAGTCGCCGTCGCGTCATCCGAGCGGCCGGCTCAGAACTGGAAGTAGATGAAGTCGAGTGACGTGCGGCTGCGGAGGATGAGGATGGCGGTGAACGCGGCTCCCACGGCCAGCGCCTTGAGCAGTGTCAGGCCGAGGCCCTGGCGGTCCTCGTCCGTCCGGAGCAGGCCGCGATGCAGCTCGACCCAGATGCTCTGCGTCCAAAGCGGGATCGAATACCCGAACGCCAGCAGGAACAGGTAGAGGCCCGCCTGCCGCTCGAACGGCGAGCTGTGCCACGGCGCGAGGCGCAGGTCGCGCGTGATCGCCGAGAGCTCGGTCTCGCGGAACAGCAACCAGCCGACGAGCGTCAGCGCGAACATGCCGGCGATCTGCAGGACCGTCAGCGCGGCGCGAGCGGCGTTCGCTCCGCCGGCGCCGCGGATTGGCGAGGCGGGGCGCAGGATCTGGTGGGCGCGCGTCAGCACCAGCAGCACGCCGTGGTACAACCCCCACAGCACGTAGTTCCAGCTGGCGCCATGCCAGAGCCCGGACAGCAGGAACGTGATGAGGACGTTGCGCGCCCAGATCCACTCCGACGCCCGAGACCCGCCGAGGGGGATGTAGACGTAGTCGCGGAACCACGTCGAGAGCGAAATGTTCCAGCGCCGCCAGAAGTCGGCCGGGTTGCGCGCCATGTAGGGGTGGTCGAAGTTCTCGGTCAGCTCGAAGCCGAGCCAGCGCGAGGAGCCGCGCGCGATGTCGGTATAGGCGGAGAAGTCGGCGTAGATCTGGATGGCGAAGGCGAACACGCCCGCCCACAGCACTTCGAACGACGGGTCGCTCAGCGCGAACACCTTGTTGGCGATGATCCCGACGTTGTCGGCGATGACGAGCTTCTTGAAGAAGCCCCACACCATCAGGGAGAAGCCGCTGGCGGCCTTCGCCTTCGAGAACCGCCGCTCCCCTTCCACTTGCGGCAGCAGATAGGACGCGCGCTGGATCGGGCCGGCCACCAGGTGCGGAAAGAACGAGATGAACACCGCGACATCCAGCAGGCTGCGGCGCGCGCGCAACTCGCCGCGATAGACGTCGACCGTGTAGCTCATCGCCTGGAAGGTGTAGAACGAGATGCCTACCGGCAGCAGCACTCGCAGAACCGGCAGGTCGGCCGGTAGCCCGGCCGCCGCCAGCGCCGCGTGCATGTTGTCGATGAAGAAGTTGAAGTATTTGAAGAACCCGAGCATCCCGAAGTTCGAGACCACACTGACCGCCATGCACTGACGTTTCCGCGCGGGCCAGCGCTCCATGCCGCGGGCCGCGAGATAATCGATCACCGTGGACGCCGCGATCAGGCTCAGGAACCAGGGGTGGACGTAGCCGTAGAAAAAGTAGCTGGCCCCGAGCAGCAGGACGTTCTGACCGCGGTGGGGCAGCCGCCAGTACAGGAGGACGACGAGGATGAAGAAGACGACGAAATCGAGGCTGTGAAAAATCACGGAAGGCGCTGACGGAGCCGGGCGGCGAACATTTCGGTGTAGCGCCGGCGCCCGTCGCGCGACAGGTGGTCGCCGTCCTCGTAGAGATCGAGTGTCTGCGCCGGGTCGCCGGTGTCGTCCATGAACACGCCGCCGTTGGCTTCGACGTAGGCGCGCAGCTTCGCCACGTAACGCTGGAGCGCCGGCGACTGCTGGGGCGCTCGCCCGCCAACGGGGCGGCGCTGGACGCGCACCAGCACCAGCGTCAGGCTCGCCGCCCGCGCGTCGCGCAGCATCAGCGGCAGGCCGGACTGGTTCACAAACGCGTCGAAGTCCGCTTCGCGGTCTTCGGTCGCCTGCATGTCGGCCGCAGCCATCGGTCGCAGGTGCGCCAGGCCGAAGCGCTCGTTCAGGCGCTCCAGAAATGCCGTGCGCGGCTTGCGGTAGGGAAACAGGGCGCGGGCCGGCCACTCGCTGACGAGCGGCTCCACCCATCGGCGCGCGCGCTCCGCCTGGTAGACCGCGTCGAACGCGTCACGGACGCGATAGAACGCGGTCCCGCGCCGGCGCGCCACCGCGGCGTTGAGGTCGTCTTCCCGATCCCGCGCCGCCGTGTCGAGCGCCCAGGTCGCGTCGATCCGGAACAGCACGTTGGTCAGGTTGGTGTCGCGAAAGAACACCAGAACGGCGCGCGGGCGGATGCCGCTCGGGATCACCCAGTTCTTGAGCGCGAGATACCACCAAGCCGGGCCGCTGCCCGCCCACAACAGCGGCGCCGTCACCTGGCCGGTCCGCTGCGCGAGCAGCGCAGGATCGATCCGCGTGCCCGCCATGGAGTCGCCGATCACCACCAGCCCGGGATTCATCCGCGCGAGCGCAGCCACGCGACCGGCGTCGAAGGGGCCGCGCTCCCGCGGAGCGTAGAGCGCGGGCAGATAACTGGGCTGCAGGTTGGGCGGCGGGTGCAGCCGGTTCGCCGCGCGCAGCCCCAGGGGGATGAGGAGAAGACCGGCCGCGGCAAGAAGCAGCTGGCCAACCGCCGTCACTCTCAACGAAGCGGATCCTTCGGGCAGCCGCCGCCGACGACGGCCACCGCCGGACGCACGCCGTCTGGGCGGATGCGTGAAATCGCGTAGACCTCGTCGCGCCAGCTGGAGAGCTGGTAGACCCAGTAGAGCTCGCGGTCGGCGACCAGGCGCGCCAACGGCAGCATGAAGGTCACTTCGGCGCGGTCGCAGAACGTGACCTGGCCGCCGACGTTGATGATCGGCTGCTTCCCCTCCTGCTCGCTGATCCAGCCGCGCACGAAGGTGATCAGCCCACAGCCCTTGTCGCCCGGCCGCGGCGGGAAGCGGCGGATAGCTTCCACGTAGGTGGTCTTCCAGGTGCCGCGGGTGGTGGTGTCAGTGGTGCGATACAACGCCTCCAATTCGATCGGATAGCGCTTCCGCTCCTCGGTCCAGAAGGGGTGCGTCCAGTCGGTGAAGTGCTCGACGGCGGCCGCTTCCTGCAGGTTGAACTGGTCGGCAATCACGGCGATGATGCGCGTCGCCTCGGGCGCATGCACCGAAACGCTGACGATGTTCTTGAGCGAGACGTCACCGGCTACCGCCAGACCGTCCTTCGGCACCGTCGGCTCGCGCGGATCGACCGGACCACCGCGGTAGTCAGTGGCGAGCGCCGGATGGCCGGAGCAGAACACCCGGGCCTGCACCGGCTTGCCGAGCGTCAGGGGCCGAGGCGGCAGGTCAGCCGACAGCCACGCGGTCCACGGCGCGTCCGGCCCCTGGGGACCCCACCATTTCTTCGGGATGTCGCCGCGCGAGATCGGCAGGGGCGCGACCAGGTCGGAATCGGGCCAGTCCAGGCGCCAGTTGCGCCCGTCAAACGACGCGAACGGAATCATGACGCCGTCCCGGCGCAGCGCCGCGAGCGTGAACTTCTGCCGCTCCGCCGCCCAGGCGCCGGTCACGGCCAGTGCCGCGAGCAACAGCGCCGACGCCAGGCGCACGGCCGTCCGGCGGGTGAGGAGGATGACAGAAGCCATCCCCCAGATTCTAGCCGGAACCCGCGGCCACTACTTGTCGAGCACGTCCCGCACTTTTTTCAGGAGATCGTCGCGCGAGAATGGCTTCGCCAGGAAATCAATGGCGAGTTCCGCGTCGAGATTGCCGGGGTAACCGGAGATGCACAGCAGCTTCAGGCTCCGCCGGCGGCCGCGGAGATGGTGCGCGAGCTCCGCGCCGCCCATGTAGGGCATCCGCATGTCGGTCAGCAGCATGTCGATTTCGTCGCCATGCTGATCGAACAGTTTCATCGCCTCCTGGCCGTTACGCGCCTCGTGGACGGTATAACCGGCGCGCGCCAGCGCCTGGGCGAACAGCTGCCGGACCGCAGGCTCGTCTTCCACGAGCAGAATCGTTTCTCGCGTGGGTTCGGTCATCGGTTCAGACTTGGCCGTTCCATAGCGTAGCAGTCTCGGCACTCCCTGCACATCGAACATTGCACACCTCTAGTCGTATGGCGGTGTAGTGCAAGAATTCCGCCCGGAAAACGTGAGGTTTTCTGCGGGTTTGGCTGTAGCCGCGCGTGCCGGAACCGCGCAGGTGTGCGGCATCGACACACGTGCGGTACGGGCGCGCAGGCTCAGGCGGTGGGCTGGCCCTGCTCGGCCTCGAGGCCGGCGCGGACCTCGTAGTGCTGCGCCACCAGCCAGCACACCGACGCCCACACCAGTCCGACGACCCACCCGCCAATCACGTCGGTCGGATAGTGGACCCCCAGCCACACGCGGCTGAGCCCGACGAGGAAGGTCAGGAGCATGGCGACCGTGAAGCAGTAGATCTTCGTCAGCCGCCCGCTGGTGAGGCGCATCAGCATGGCGCCGAGTGTCAAATAGATGATGGCCGACTGCATCGCGTGGCCGCTCGGGAAACTGCTCGAGAAGGCCTCCCGCAGGTGCGGCGCCAGCCCGGGACGCGGCCGCGCGAACAGGCTCTTCATCGCGAAGCTGACCACTTCGCCGCTGAGCGCGGTCATGAAGACGAAGACGGCCGTCCAATAGCGGGCCTGGACGACGAGAAAGCCGACCAGCGCGAGGACCACCAGGGCGATCACCGTCGGGCCGCCAAGCGCCGTGAGATCGAGCAACGCGCTCGTCACCCATGCCGGACCAATCGGGCGTGAAGGGTCGTCGGCCTGCCGGAACGCCCGCAGGATCTTCTGATCGAAGGCCAGCGTTTCCCCTTCCATGACCTGGCCAGCCAGCTGCAGGAAGACCAACAGCAGGACGCAGCCGCCCAGACCCACCAGCAGCCAGGTGAGCTCGCGCCGCTCCAGCCGCGTCAGCCACGCCAGGGCCCGGGCTGTGGACTTTGGGCGTCCGGCGTGAGGGGTCTTAGCCATCTGCAGTTCCTGAAGCCATCCCGGGTAAACTCTATCACCGCAAATTAACCCCTCCCCCGCACCTGGAGCCGTGGCAAAGGCATGCGATCTCTGTACGCGCGACTGCACAGCCGGTTCGGCGAACCCATCGACCGGCGCGACATGATTGGGCGGTCCCTGGCGGCCGCCGCGGGCGTCCTGATCAGTGACCGGTTGTCGTTCGGCGCCCCTCAGCCCTCGGGCCGGCGGGTCGTCGTGATCGGCGCCGGCTTTGCCGGCCTCGCGGCCGCCTACGAGCTCTCCCGCTCGGGCGCGGACGTGACGGTGCTCGAAGCGCGCAACCGCGTCGGCGGGCGCGTCGTGAGCTTCACCGACCTGGTGCCGGGCGGCTCGATGGAGGGCGGCGCGGAACTGATCGGGACCAACCATCCGATCTGGATGGACTACAAAGCGCGCTTCAACCTGTCGTTCCTCGATGTCGCTGAGGAGGACGCCGAAGCCCCGATCGTGCTGAACGGCCGGCGCCTGACCGCCGCCCAGTCAGAAGAACTGTGGGAGCAGATGAGCGCCGCGCTGAACGGGCTCAACGCCGACGCGGCGAGAATCGCCGATCCGTTCGCCGCCTGGACCGCGCCCGGCGCCGCCGCG
>JBKJRJ010000311.1:0-12713 GCA_046594705.1 Vicinamibacterales bacterium | reverse complement strand
TACACCATCGTCATCCTGTCGGACCGGGGCGCGGATCGCCACCAGGCGCCGATTCCCAGCCTGCTCGCGACCGCGGCGGTCCACCAGCATCTCGTGCGGTGCGGCACCCGCACGCGCTGCGGGCTGGTCATCGAGTCGGGCGACGCCCGCGAGGTGCACCACTGCGCGCTCCTGCTGGGGTACGGCGCGGGGGTGGTCAACCCGTACCTCGCGTTCGAGACGATCGACGATCTGATCACACAGGGACATCTGCCGGACATCACCTTCGCGCGCGCGGTTGAGAATTACATCCATGCGCTCAACAAAGGCATCCTCAAGGTGATGTCGAAGATGGGCATCTCGACGCTGCAGAGCTACTGCGGCGCGCAGATCTTCGAGGCCGTCGGGCTCGACGCGGCGGTCGTGGCGAAGTATTTCATCGGCACCTCGTCGCGCATCGGCGGCATCGGCCTCGACGGCATCGCGCGGGAGGCGGTCGAGCGCCATCGCGGCGCCTACGCGCCACGGGGCAGTGCCGGGACCGAGCTCGCCGTCGGCGGCGAGTACCAGTGGCGGCGCAATGCCGAGCACCATCTGTTCTCGCCTGACACGGTGTTCAAGCTTCAGCACGCCACGCGCACCGGCCAGTACTCCATTTTCAAGGAGTACACCCGCCTGGTCGACGACCAGACGCGGCGCCACGCGACCCTGCGCGGGCTGCTCGATCTGCGCGCGGCGGCCACCCCGCTGCCGCTCGAGGACGTCGAGCCCGTGGAGCAGATCGTCAAGCGGTTCGCCACCGGCGCCATGTCGTACGGATCCATCAGTGAAGAGGCGCACACCACCCTCGCGATCGCCATGAACCGGCTGGGAGCGCGATCGAACACCGGTGAAGGGGGAGAGGATCCCTCACGCTATCCCCGCGACGCCAACGGCGACTGGCGTCGCAGCGCCGTCAAGCAGGTCGCCTCGGGCCGCTTCGGCGTGACCAGCGAGTATCTCGTCAACGCGGACGAGATCCAGATCAAGATGGCGCAGGGCGCCAAGCCGGGCGAAGGCGGGCAGCTGCCCGGCTCGAAGGTCTACCCCTGGATCGCGAAGGTCCGCTACGCGACGCCCGGCGTCGGCCTGATTTCGCCGCCGCCCCATCACGACATCTATTCGATCGAAGACCTCGCGCAGCTGATTTACGACCTGAAGAACGCGAACCCGCGCGCGCGCATCTCGGTCAAGCTGGTGGCCGTCGCCGGCGTCGGCACGATTGCGGCGGGTGTCGCGAAGGCCCATGCCGATGTCGTCCTCATCTCCGGCCACGACGGCGGCACCGGCGCCGCGTCGCTCACGAGCATCAAGCACGCGGGCATCCCGTGGGAGCTCGGCCTGGCCGAGACGCAGCAGGTCCTGCGGCTCAACGGGCTGCGCGGCCGCATCACCGTGCAGACCGACGGGCAGCTCAAGACCGGCCGCGACGTGGTCGTGGCGGCGCTCCTCGGCGCCGAGGAGTTCGGTTTCGCGACGGCGCCGCTGGTCGTGTCGGGATGCGTGATGATGCGCGTCTGCCATCTCAATACCTGTCCGGTCGGCATCGCGACGCAGGACCCGGCGCTGCGTGCGCGATTCACCGGCGACCCGGCCTTCGTCGTCAACTTTTTCCGGTTCATCGCGGAAGAGGTGCGCGAGCACATGGCCGTCCTCGGGTTCCGCACGATGGACGAGATGATCGGGCGGGTCGAGAGCCTCAACCTGCGCCCCGCGATCGAGCACTGGAAGGCGCGGGGCCTCGACTACACCGCATTGCTGCACGTGCCGGCGGTGCCGTCGTCGTCGCCGCGCCGCCGGGTGGAGGCGCAGGATCACGGGCTCGACCGCGCGTTCGACGCCGAGCTGCTGGACGCCTGCAGCGACGCCCTGATCCACCGGCGGCCCGTCGCGCTCGATCGCCGCGTCAGAAACGTCGATCGCGCGATCGGGACGATGCTGGGGTCGGAGGTGACGCGGCGGTGGGGGGCGGACGGACTGCCCGACGACACCATCACGCTCAGATGCACCGGGTCGGCCGGGCAGAGCTTTGGCGCCTTCGTGCCCCGGGGGATCTCCCTCTGGCTGGAAGGGGACGCCAACGACTTCGTCGGCAAGGGGCTGTCCGGCGGGCGCATTGCCGTGCGGCCTCCGCGCGGCGCGCGGTTTGTCGCGGCGGAGAACATCATCGTCGGCAACGTGGTGCTCTATGGCGCGACCAGCGGGGAGGCGTATATCAGCGGCCTCGCAGGCGAGCGATTCGCGGTGCGCAACAGCGGCGCGACCGCGGTGGTGGAAGGCGTCGGCGACCACGGCTGCGAGTACATGACCGGCGGACGCGTGGCGGTCCTGGGGCGGACCGGACGGAACTTCGCGGCAGGCATGAGCGGCGGCATTGCTTACGTGTTCGATCCGCGCGGGGATTTCGCGCAGCGCTGCAACCAGGAACTGGTGGACCTCGAGTCCCTCGACGCCGAGGACGCGCGCGCGCTGCGGCGGATGCTCGAGAGCCATGCCGAGCTCACCGGCAGCAGCGTGGCCGCCGCGCTCCTCGCCGGCTGGCAGCAAGCGGCCGCGACCTTCGTGAAAGTGATGCCGCGCGATTACAAGCGCGCGCTCCACGCGGCGGCCGAGGCCGTGGCGGCGGCATCGCGGGAGCAGGTGGCCCATGGGTAAGGCGACCGGATTTCTGGAGATTGCCCGGCTGAAACAGCCGACGCGCCCGGTGGTCGAGCGCCTGCGCGACTGGCGCGAGGTCTACCAGCCCTACGAGCCCAAGGCGCTCACCGACCAGACCGCGCGGTGCATGGACTGCGGCATTCCCTTCTGCCACAGCGGCTGTCCGCTCGGTAATCTCATTCCGAACTGGAACGACCTCGTCTATCACGATCGCTGGCGGGCCGCGTCCGATCGGCTGCACGCCACCAACAACTTCCCGGAGCTGACCGGACGGCTGTGCCCGGCGCCGTGCGAAGGCGCGTGCGTGCTGGGGATCAACGACGCACCCGTCACCATCAAGGCGACCGAAGCGGCGATCGTGGATCGCGCGTTTGCGTCGGGCTGGGTCGTCGCGCGCCCGCCGGCGCGGCGGACCGGTAAGCACGTCGCCGTCGTCGGCTCCGGCCCCGCCGGCCTCGCGGTGTCGGACCAGTTGAATCGCGCGGGACACACCGTCACCGTGCTCGAGCGCGCCGATCGCATCGGCGGCCTCCTCCGCTACGGTATTCCGGAGTTCAAGCTCGAGAAACGGCTGCTCGACCGGCGGCTGGCGCTGCTGGCCGCTGAGGGGGTCGTCTTTCGCACGGGCTGCCACGTCGGCATCGACCTGACGGCCGACGACCTGCTGTCGGACTTCGACGCGGTCGTCCTGGCAGGGGGCGCGACCGCGCCGCGCGATCTGCGCGTGCCCGGCCGCGATCTCGGCGGCATCCACTTCGCGATGGAGTACCTGACGGCGCAGAACCGGCAGTGCGCGGGCGACGATTTGTCGGCCGGCGAGATCGTCAGGGCTGAGGGTAAGGACGTCATCATCCTCGGCGGCGGTGACACCGGCGCCGACTGTCTCGGGACCGCGCTCCGCCAGCGCGCGCGGTCCGTGCGACAGGTGGAACTGCTGCCGCGCCCGCCGGACGAGCGGGCGCCCGACAACCCGTGGCCGCAGTGGCCGCAGATCTTCCGGGTCTCGACCGCCCATGAAGAAGGCGGCGAGCGCCTGTATTCGATCTCGACCCAGGCGTTTGTCGGTGACGCCGCGGGGCGCGTCACGGCGTTACGCGCGGCACGGGTCGAGCGCTCCGTGGTCGACGGCCGCGCGGCGTTCCTGCCGGTGGCCGGCTCCGAGTTCGATCTGCCGGCCGATCTGGTGCTGCTGGCGATGGGCTTCACGGGCGCGGAACGGACCGGACTGGTCGAACAGTTCGGGGTGCGCATCACGGAGCGCGGCACGGTCTGGCGCGACCCGGCGTGGATGACCAGCGTCCCCGGCGTCTTCACCGCGGGCGACATGCAGCGCGGCCAGTCGTTGATTGTCTGGGCCATCGCCGACGGGCGGAGCTGCGCGCGCGGCGTGGACCTCTTCCTGATGGGCGAGTCGGACCTGCCGTCGCCGGTGTCATGATTCTCGATGCGCCGGTCGTGGCCGCCGACCCGGAACAGGCGCTCCGAGACGATGTGCGGCGGCTCGGCGCGCTGCTTGGAGAGACGCTCGTCAGCCAGGAAGGGGAGGCGCTCTACCAACGCGTCGAGCGGGTCCGGGCGTGCGCCAAGCGCGCGCGCGCGCGCGTTGCCTCGGGTCGGGGCTCGGAGGATGTCTTCCACGAACTGACGGAGGAGCTGGCGTCGATGCCGATCGACGCCGCCCTGCCGGTCGCGCGCGCCTTCGCGCAGTTTCTCCACCTGGCGAACATCGCCGAGCAGCACCACCGCATCCGCCGCCGCCGGGTGCGGCAGCGCGACCCCAACGCCGTTCCGCTGCCCCGTTCGATCGAAGAGGCGCTGCCGCGCCTGGCGGCCGCGGTCGGGCCCGACCGGCTGCACGCCGCCATCCTCGCGCTCCGCATCGATCTGGTGATGACGGCGCATCCGACCGAGATCATGCGGCGCACGCTGCAGCGGAAGTACAACGCCATGGCGCAGGCGCTGGCCGGCCTCGATCGTCCCGACGGGACGCCGCTCGAGCGTGCCGCCCTCGGCGCCGACCTGCGCCGCGAGATCACCGCCGCCTGGGAGACCGAGGAGGTGCGCCGGGATCGTCCGTCGCCGCTCGACGAAGCCCGTTCCGCGTTCGGCGTGTTCGAGCACACGGTGTGGGACGCCGTCCCGCAGTACTTGCGGTCGCTCGACAGGACGATGCGGACGGTGACGGGGCGGGCGCTGCCGCTCGACGCTGCGCCGATCCGTTTCGGGTCCTGGATTGGGGGCGACCGCGACGGCAATCCCGCCATCACGCCCGAAGTCACACGGCGCGCCTGCCTCGGCGCGCGCTGGGTGGCGTTGACGCTGTACGCCAGGGACGTGGCCGCGCTGCGCGAGGATCTCTCGATGACCTCGGCGAGCGAGGCGCTGCGGGCCTGCACGGGCGGCGCCCCCGAGCCGTACCGCGCGCTGCTGCGCGGCGTCCACCGCGGCATCGAGTCGACGCGCCGGGCGATTCAGGAGCAGCTGTCGGCGCGCCCCGGCGGCCGCGCGGGGCCGACGGCCGCCGAGGAGGTCTACCGCACGACGGTGGATCTGATGCGCCCGTTGCGCCTGTGCTTCGACTCGCTGCACGAGACTGGCAACGGTGTGATCGCGGATGGCCCGCTGGCGGACGTCCTGCGGCGGCTGGCGTGCTTCGGGCTCGCGCTCGCGCGGCTCGACATCCGCCAGGAGGCCAGGCGCCACGCCGACGCCATCGATCTGATCGCCCGTCAGGCGGGGCAGCCCGGCTACACCGAGTGGACGGAGGAGGCGCGCATCGCCTTCCTGGTGGACGCGTTGGCAGGAGATGCCAAGGGGCGCGACGAGGAACTGCCCTACAATCCGCGCACCGCGGAGGTGCTGCAGACCTTCCGGATGCTCGCCACCATCGCGCCGGACTCACTGGGCGCATACGTCATCACGATGGCATGCCAGCCATCCGACGTCCTGGCCGTGGAGCTGCTGCAGCGGCGTGCTGGGGTGGATCCGCCGCTTCGCGTGGTGCCGCTCTTTGAAACGGCGCGTGACCTGCGCGCCGCGGGCGCCGTCGTCGATCGGCTGTTGTCGATTCCGTGGTACCGCGATCGCGTGGCGGCGGCCGGCAGCCGCCAGGAAGTAATGATCGGGTATTCGGATTCCGCCAAGGACATCGGGCGCGTAGCGTCCGCGTGGGAGCTCTACAAGGCCCAGGAGGCGATTGTCGAGGCGGGGGCCCGGCATGGCGTCGCGATCACGCTGTTTCACGGGCGCGGCGGCAGCGTCGGCCGCGGCGGCGGTCCCACGGCGCTCGCGATTCAGTCGCAGCCGCCGGGATCGATCGACGGCACCCTCCGCGTGACGGAGCAGGGGGAGATGATCCAGGCGCGCTTCGGGCTGCCCGGTATCGCGCTGCGGACGCTCGAGGTCTATACCTCGGCGACGCTCGACGCGATGCTGGCGGCGCCCCGTCCGGTCGATCCGGGCTGGCGCGATGTCATGGACGACCTCGCGGCCTCGGCGGAATCGAGCTTCAGGAGCGTCGTCCACGACGATCCGCGGTTCCTGCGCTACTTCCAGGCCGCCACGCCGGAAGCGGAACTGGACGGCTTGCACATCGGCAGCCGTCCCGCGCGGCGGAGCGGCGGGGGCCTGGGCGGGTTGCGGGCGATTCCGTGGCAATTTGCCTGGATCCAGACGCGGCTGTTCCTCGCCTCGTGGCTTGGCGCCGAGGCGCTCGACGGGCAGGGGTTGAGCGCTGACGCGCGTTCGGCGCGCCGTGTGATGTACCGGGAGTGGCCGTTCTTCCGGTCCCTGATCGACCTGCTGCAGATGGCGCTGGTCAAGGCCGATCCCGCGATCGCGGCGCATTACGACAAGCAGCTGGCGCCGGCCGATCTGCAGCCGCTGGCGGCGTCGCTGCGGGCCCGCCTGGCGCAGGCCACGAGCGCCGTGCTCGCGATCACCGGACGGGACGCCCTGCTGGCCGACAACCCCGTGCTGAGGCGATCGATCGACGTGCGCAATCCCTACGTCGACCCGATTCACCTGGTCCAGGTGGAGCTGCTCCGGCGGCTGGCGTCGCTGCGCGACGAGGTGCAGACCGGCGATCCGGGCGTGGACGAGGCGCGGGAGCGCGCGGCCGGCGATTTGCGACGGGCGCTGCGGATCACGATCAACGGCATTGCCGCCGGCTTGCGTAACACAGGATGAACACCATGGCGAGCCCGACTGACCTGCACACGACTGGAACCGCGAGCCACACCGCCGGCGCGCCACAGACGGGCGAGATCCGCAAGCTGACGTCGCTGCTGGAAGTGAGCCAGGCGCTCTCGAGCGCCACGAACTTCCGGGCGTCGCTCAGTCGGGTGCTGGAGATTCTCGAGCGGTCGCACGACGCCGTCCGCGGCGCGGTCGCGCTGTCGTCGAACGACCAGCTGCCGCTGGAAGTCGCCGCGGTGGTCGGCGCGGGTCGTGATCGATCCTGGCAGACCGGCATGCCGGCGAGCGCGCTGGCGCGGCAGGTCTTCACGACGGGCCGGCCGGTGGTGGTGCCCCGGATCAGCCGCGAGCCGGCGTTCGGAGAGCGGAGATCGGGCGACCCGGAGCGTAGCTTCGTGTGTGTGCCGCTGCTCCTGCATCGCCGGGCGACCGGCGTCCTCTCGGTCGAGCTGCGGTTCAAGCCGGAGCGTAACTACGAACGTACCGGCAAGTTCTTCGGCGTCGTCGCGTCCATGATCGCGCACGCCATCAAGGTGCAGCGCCTGCTCGAGGCCGACCGGGAGCGGCTGGTCCAGGAGAACGTCCGCCTGCAGGGGGAACTGCGGGAGCGCTACGACTTTTCCCACATCCTCGGCACCAGCCGCGCGATGCACAGCGTCGGCGAGCAGATGACGCAGGTGGCGCGCACCAACACCACCGTCCTCATCCGCGGCGAATCGGGAACCGGCAAGGAGTTGATCGCTCAGGCGATCCACTACAACTCGCTGCGGTCGGCCAAGCCGTTCGTGAAGGTCAGCTGCGCCGCCTTGCCGGACTCGCTGATCGAGTCGGAGCTGTTCGGCTACGAAAAGGGAGCGTTCACCGGCGCCGCGGCGCGTAAGCAGGGGCGGTTCGAGCGCGCGGACGGCGGCACGCTCCTGCTCGATGAAATCGGCGAAGTGAATCTTGCGGTCCAGGTCAAGCTGCTGCGGGTTTTGCAGGAGCGCGAGTTCGAGCGTCTGGGCGGCGTCGAGCCGGTCAAGGTCAACGTGCGGCTGATCGCCGCGACCAACAAGAATCTCGAGGACGCCATTGCGGCGGGCACCTTCCGTGAGGACCTGCTCTACCGCTTGAACGTCTTCACGATCTTCGTGCCGCCGCTGCGGGAGCGGAAGACCGACATCCTGCTGCTGGCGGACCATTTCGTGCAGCGGCTCGCGGCCGATCACTGCAAGCCGATCCGGCGCATCTCGACGCCAGCCATCGACATGCTCATGGCCTACCACTGGCCCGGTAACGTCCGTGAGCTGCAGAACGTGATGGAGCGCGCGGTGCTGGTCTCGGATGGCGACGTGCTGCACGCGCACCACCTGCCGCCGACGCTCCAGTTGGCCGGCACGAGCGATGCCTCGACCTCGCCGTCGCTCGCCTCGTCACTCGCCGCCTTCGAGAAGGACCTGGTCCAGGACGCGCTCAAGATGGCGCGCGGCAACCGCGCCAAGGCCGCCCGTCTGCTGCAGACCACGCCGCGAATCGTCAACTACAAGGTCCGCCGCTATCGCATCGACTGGCAACGCTTTCGCTAAAGGCGTCGGCTGGTGCGCCGTATGCGCCCCACCACCTGCGGTTTCCACACCAGACGGGATCCTGCGGCTGAGGAGGGCCTGTTCGGCCTGAATCAGCTGAATCGCGACGGCGGCCGCGTGGCCGGACGTGCCGCGAGGTAACAGCCGCCGAGTCCCACCGAGAAAACGACGCAGAGGTAGACCAGGCCGCCGGGGGCGCGCCAGCTCGAAAGGTCTGATGTCAGCGGCGCTCTCAGCAGCAGGAAGTGCGTCATCAGCGTCGCGACCGTCGCGAGCAGGCCAACCCAGCCGATGACCGCGACGAAGATGGCGGTGATGACCAGCCCCATGATGAAGTCGAGCGCGGGGATCCCCGGGCTGAACATCCCTTCGAGCACGACCCACACGAAGCATAGCGTCGCCGCGGCCGCCGCCGCCCAGCGGCGTTTCAACAGGATACGCAGGGCGACGAATCCGCCGATGCCCAGCATGCCGGACGATATGGCGTTCTGCGTCTGCGTCAGCACCTGCGCGAGGATGAAGCGGATCGACATCAGCTGCTCGGCGCTTCCTGCGACCGGCATCGGCTCGGACCGGCCCAACAGCGGCGGCAGCAGGTTGTGGACTGCGAACACCAGCGTCATCGCCATGCCGGCGCTGATGCCGATCATCACGTCGCGCCCGACGCGCGGATCGCGCCAGCCTCCCGCCATGAGGCGCGTCCAGCCGACGAGACTGTCGGGCGAGAACCGGCGGACGTAGGGCTCGAGGCCCAGATAGGTGAGCCACAGGAGCCCGGCGCTGAACAGCGCGCCGCCGATGGCCGTGAAGAATCGCGATTGCGCGACGCCGAACGACGCCACGTGCATGTCGCCGAGCGTCCAGGCGCCCATGGTCAGGAAGAACACCGCCGCGGCTGCGCGGAACGCACCGCGTCGATCGCCGCGTCCGAGCTTGACGTTGCGGTACGCGAGCACCGGGCCGACCAGCATCAGTGCCGGCATGACCAGGCCGGCGAGCGTGCCGATGATCCGCGCGAAGAGCGGGGTCTCGGCGGCCGCCGGCGCGCGTGCCGACTGCGACCACGACCCGGTGACGGCGAACATCACGGGCCGGCCGTGGGTCGCCCCGGCTTCCACCCGGACGGTCGCGTCGGGGACCTCCGCAATCCGTCCTGCCCACGCCATCCGTTGTTCCGCGTGGACGGGGGGCACCCATTGCGGCGGCACCGGCGTGAAGTCGGCCAGCGTCAGGCCGGCCAGTTCGAAGAGCAGCGGCCAGTTCGTGAAAGGGGCCGTCGTCTCGTCCGGGTTACGCGGCTTCGGCACCGCCAGCAGTTCGGCGAGCCGTCCAGCCGAATCCACCACCACCAGCGTCATGCCGCTGATGTTCAGCGGCGGGTTGAGCCCGTCGATGCGGTTCTCGCGACCGAGCGGGTTGAGGATGCGCGGGCTGGTGCGGTACCACAGCACGTAGGTTTCCGGCCTCGCCGTGTGCAGGCGGCTCCATCGTCCCGGTTCCTGGAACGTGCGGTCGACGTAGCGCGCCCAGTCGAGGGACGTCGTCAGCCCCGCGGCGGTGGAGCGGACGTCACTGGCGTAGCCGAGCTTCTGCACGACATCCTGGGCGCGGTCGATCAACACGTCAGGCGGCTTGGCCGGGTTCACGATGTTGATGAGGAGCACGCGCTGGTAGAGCAGCACCAACGCGAGAGAGGACAGGACGATCCAGGCGGCGCCGGCGAGCACCCGCGGCATCGCCAGCGCGTCGGTGGTGCCGGAGGCCGCCACCATGTCGGGCGACGGCGTTTCGCCGGCCGCCAGGGCCGCCGCGAGCGGGTCGCCGCCAGGCAGCGCCGCCGCGACGCCCAGCGCGGATCCCGGACGCCGTGCGGGATCCGGCTCGAGGCAGCGCATGATCACGCGCTCGATCCCGGGGTCGAGGTCGCGGACGATGTCGGTCGGGAGCGTAATGTCGGCCTGCTCGCGCTTGGCGATCAGTTCCGCCATCGTGGCGGCGTCGAGCGCACGCCGGCCGGTGAACAACTCGTAGAGCACGAGGCCGAGCGCGTAGATGTCGCTGCGCGCGGTGACCTCGCCGCCGGCGAGTTGTTCGGGTGCCATGTAGGCGGGCGTGCCGGCGCGCAGCACCTCGCCGGTGGCGCCGGCGAGGCCGAAGTCAGTGATCCGGATCTTCCCGTTGCCGTCGAGCATGATGTTCGCCGGCTTGAGATCGCGGTGCACCACGCCGCGGTCGTGGGCGGCGGCGAGGCCGGCGCAGATCTGACGCGCCAGTTCGACCGCGCGATCCTGCGGAAAGCGCCCGACGCGCCGGATCAGCGAGGCGAGATCCTCGCCGTCCACATACTCCATCGAGAGGAAGGTGTGGCCCTCGTAGTCGCCCGCGTCGTAGACGCGGCAGACGTTGGGATGAGAGACCTGCCGGGCCATGCGCACTTCGGTGTGCAGCTGGGTCAGGCGCGCGGGATCGCTGTCGACCGATTCGGGCAAGAACTTCAGCGCCACCTGCTGGCCGAGCTTGAGGTCGTCGGCGCGATAGACCTCGCCCATCCCGCCTTTGCCGAGGCGGCCGACGATGCGGTAGCGGTCGTCGAATACCGAGCCCGGCTCGAAGCGCCCGTGATCGATTGCGGCCGTGCTGGTGAGCCAGCTGCTGGTGGTCAGCGAGCGGCCGGAGCGGGAGTGGGAGCCGGACCGGCTGCGGGTGGAGGGACGCGTGGCACCGGGCGCGGGGGTCTCGCCCGCGCCGGCGAGCCGGGTAAGGTCGGGGTCCGATGCGGCGTCGTCCGCGGCGACGCTGCCGGCGGCGAGCCGGGTCTGGCCGTCGTGCCAGGGGAGCGGGGTATCGCAGGCGGGGCATGTCTGGCGGGTCTCGTCCGCGGGCGATCCGCAGGACGGGCAGCGCAGAGCCGGAGTCACGCAGGGATTCTAATCGATGTTGTTTGATATACTTAGCGCGCCCCAATGGTTTCAGCGGACCCGGTCCAGATTCCGAGTCGGTCGTTGTTCCGTCAGCCTGAGGTGTGCGAGATCGTCGGGGTGCAGCCGTATGTGTTGCGCTCGTGGGAGGCGGAGTTCCAGGATCTCGGCGTGGCGAAGGTCCAGGGTGGCCCGCGGGTCTATCGACGGGCCGATGTCGAGCGCGTGCTGCGGATCAAGCACCTGCTGTTTGTCGAAGGCCTGACCATCGCGGGTGCGCGCCGGAAACTGCAGGACGAGCAGGCCGTCGCGGGGCCCGCGTCGCCGGAGATCGACGACCTGCTGTCGAGCGATGTGCGGGATCGGATTCTTTCGGTGCGAGAGTCGCTGAGGGAGCTGTCGGCGATGCTCGCCGCGACACCGGGCGTGAACACCGAGTTCGCGCTGGCGGCACCGGTCGCCTCGAAGCCCGGGGCGACGGTAGGGAAGCCGCGAAAGAAGAAGTAAGATCGACGATTAGAACGGGATGTAGCGCAGCCTGGTAGCGCACCTGACTGGGGGTCAGGGGGTCGCTGGTTCGAATCCAGTCATCCCGACCAATTTCCGCAACACGTTACGGCCCGGAGCATCCGGGCCTTTCGTGTTCTAGGCAATCCCTAGGCATTAGGCGACGGGAGCCTGAGCGTAGCATGCTCGATTCTCAGATCGCCGTGCTTCCAATACCGCACGGTGGCCGCATTCCGTGCCGACTGATGGCTCGTCGGCTTCTTCGGCTTCCGCGCCGCGTTCCCCTCGCCACCCGCTCGTACTCGTTTGCGTGCGCGGTGCTGCTTGACACTGTATCGCACCCGGTTTCCTAGACAGGACTTCTGCCTACGTTAGGCCGCCGCGAGCAGCTCCTGCCGCGCGACGACCGGTGTCCGATGATCCAACCGTTCGATGAGCCACTCGTGGTTGTAGCGCTCGATGAAGGCGCCGATGATCACGCGGGCCTCCTCCAGACTCTCGAAGCGGTGCAGCCAGATGCACTGCTCCTTCAGCGTGCGGATGAAGCGCTCGATGACGCCGTTGCACTGCGGCTCGCGGACAAACGAGTGGCTGTGGCTGATCCCCAGCCAGGCGAGCTCGTTGCCGAAGGCGTCTGCGATGTACTGCGGCCCCCAATCGCTGCGGACGGTCAGCCCGCGTGCGACGTCCTTCGCGAAGGCCCCGAAGCCCAGGCGCGCGCCCGCGCGGATCGGTTCGAGTGCCGCCCACCGATCGCCGATCTTCGCGACGTGCCACCCGACGATGTCATCGCTCGCATGATCGATCGCCCCAAACCACCAGCACCAGCCATCCCGCTCGGTAGAGAAGC
>JBKJRJ010000332.1:0-6105 GCA_046594705.1 Vicinamibacterales bacterium | reverse complement strand
CGCTACTCGCAATTGAACTTCTACCAGGACAACGAGACCCTCCTCGGCCCGGTGCTGCAAGGTGCGCCGGGCGCGGGCGGCAACCCCGGCATCGGCTGGGGCGACACCTACAACTTCTCAGGGGGCGCCAATTACACGCTGGGCAGCAACATGGTGGTGGACGCCAATTTCGGATGGGTCCGGATGGGCAGCAACGTCGAGAGCTCTGACCTCAAGGAGAACAAGGGGCTCGACCTGCTGGGCATTCCCGGCACGAACGGCCGGAACAGCTTTGACGGGGGTATGCCGTTTTTCGATCTCGACGGATACGCCGACCTCGGCACGACCGAAAACTTCATGCCCTATTACCGCAACGACGATCAATATCAGTCCGTCGCCAACCTCACGTGGTTGAAAGGGAAGCACAACGTGCGGTTCGGCGGCGACCTTTACTACACGGCGATGAACCATACCCAGCCGGAGATCATCGACGCCAGCTTCGGCTCGAGAGGCGGGTTCAATTTCAATCCCGGGCAGACGCAGCTCAACGGCGATCGGGCGGGCGGTTCGACGGACTTCAACACCTTCGGGTCCTTTCTTCTCGGGCTGCCGTATTCGGCCGGTCGGCTCAAGCTGAACGTCGCCCCGTACACGACGCGGAGCTGGCAGTACAGCTTTTACGGCCGGGATCAGTGGCAGGTCGGACCGAGAGTGACGATGTCCTACGGGATGCGCTGGGAATACTTCCCCATCCCGACACGCGCCGATCGCGGCCTCGAGCGGTACAACCCGGATACCAACCTGATGGAAATCGGGGGACTTGGCTCGGTGCCCAAGAATCTCGGTGTCAAGATGCAGAAGACCCTGTTCGCGCCGCGGCTGGGACTCACCTACCGCATGTCCGACAGTGCCGTCCTGCGCGGCGGCTTCGGGATCACCAACGATCCGTATTCGCTCGCGCGCTCGATGCGCACGAACCATCCCATCCTGCTCAACCTGATCGACGAGGCGCCGAATTCCTTCGCATGGGTGCGGACGGTCGAACAGGGCATTCCGCTGATTCCCGATCCGGATCTCGGAAACGGTATCATCCCGGTGCCCGGCAACGTCACGGTGGTCACGCTGCCCAGGGAGTTCAAGCGCGGCCGCGTCGAGTCGTGGAACGTCGCGTTCGAGAAGGAGCTGAAGTGGGGCTTCGTCGGCGAAGCGGCCTACGTCGGCACGCGGCAGGTGGACCAGCTCGGCATCCGGGAATTGAACTGGTCGCCTATCGACGGCGGCGGCAGGGGCCGGCAGCTGGCCCAGAAGTACGGGCGCACCGCCGCGACGCTGCTGATCGCGCCGTTGGGCAATTCTCACTACAACTCGCTGCAGACGCAGCTCACCAGGCGCCTGAAGAACGGCTTCCAGGTCAATGTCAACTACACGCTCGCGCGGTCGATCGGGATTGCGGGGGCGCCGGACAGCGATAACCAGCCGCGCGTCCGGATCCCGGAGTTGTACCATCTGAACACCGCGCTGAGCGACTTCGACCGCACACACGTGGTCAACATCAGGAGCCTGGCCGAATTGCCCTTTGGGACGGGTCGCCGGTGGTTGAACGAGGGGGGCGCGGTGTCGGCCATCCTCGGCGGCTGGCAGCTGAACAACATCCTCAGCTTCCGCAGCGGCACTCCGTTCACCGTCACCGCGTCGGGAACCTCGCTGAATTCACCCGGCAGCACCCAGGTGGCCGACCAGGTGAAGGACAAGGTGGAGATCCTCGGAGGGGTGGGCCGTGGCAACCCCTACTTCGATCCGCTGGCCTTCGCGCCGGTCACAGAACCGCGATTCGGCAATGTCGGATTCAATTCCCTGCGGGGGCCCGGTGTGGCGCAGTGGGACCTGGGCCTGTTCAGGCAGCTCGCCTTGTCCGGCCGGAGAACCGTTCAGGTGCGTATCGAGGGCTTCAACGTGACGAACCGCCCGCAATTCGGCAACCCGGGCGCGAACCGGTCGAGTCTGCAGCTCAACCCGGACGGCAGCATCCGCGATCTCAACGGCTACACCGAGATTAGAGGCACGACCGGCAGCAAGAGCGAGCGGCAGGTGCGTCTGGGTATCAGGTTCGGTTTCTAGAAGCGTATCCCCACGAGAGATCGCCGGCGCCCGTGCGCCGGCGATCAACCTGGATGGATCCGTAGTCCTGGGCTGAAACGATTAACGAACGGATTCCTGATCAGCACGCGCGGGCGTCGAAGGTGGTGGGCGAACGACGCGTTTTCAGGCTTCCGCGGCACGAGCCGCTGGAGTGGGCTGCATGATCCTGCAGCGTTGCGATTGGTAACGGCTTAGCGGTAGCTGAAACTCAGGCGAGCGCTTCCCGGATGACCTTCCCTCCCGTGATCGTCGGGCGTTCGTCGCGGCCGTTGTGCTCGAACGTCAGCTTCAGGTGATTGAGGCCCATCAAGTGCAGGATGGTGGCGTGAATGTCGTGCACGTGGTACGGCTGATCGACCGCCCGCATCCCGATCTCGTCGGTCGTGCCGAGCGACTGGCCCGGCTTGATGCCGCCGCCCGCCATCCAGATCGTGAAGCCCCACGGATTGTGATCGCGGCCCTTGCCTTTCTCGTTGAACGGCGTCCGGCCGAACTCGCCGCCCCAGACGACCAGCGTCGAGTCGAGCAGTCCGCGGGCCCGCAGATCCGTGAGGAGCCCGGCGATCGGCCGGTCGGTCTGCCGGCACATCTTGGAATGGTTCGCTTCGATGTCTTCGTGGGCATCCCATCCGCTGCCGCTGCCGCTGTACAACTGCACGAATCGGACGCCGCGCTCGACCAGCCGCCTCGCAAGGAGGCAGTTGGTGCCGAATTTCTGGGTGACGGGCTCGTCCAGACCGTAGAGTTTCCGCGTCTGCTCGGACTCGGCGTTGAGATCGACGGCTTCGGGCGCGGCTGACTGCATGCGGTAGGCAAGCTCGTACGAGGCGAGCCGGGCCTCCAGATCGGTGTCCTCGGGTTTATCCGCGGCAAACTGGCGATTGAGCGTCTTGAGGAGATCGAGCTTGCTGCGCTGCTGCTCGTCGCCGACGGTGTCCGGCGGCTGGAGGTTGAAGATCGGCGGTCCCTCGCGGCGCAGGTGCACGCCCTGCAGCGAGGCCGGCAGGAACCCCGCGCTCCAGTTCTTCGTGCCCCCGACGACCTCGCCGGCGTCGGTCAGGATTACGAAGGCCGGCAGGTTGTCGCTCACGTTGCCGAGGCCGTAGTTGGTCCAGGCGCCCATCGACGGCCGGCCCGCGAGGATCGACCCTGTGTTCATCTGGCACACCGAGCCGACGTGGTTCAAGCCGTCGGCCCAGCACGACTTGAAGAAGGTCATCTTGTCGACGTGCGCCGCGATCTCCGGATACCAGTCCGAGACCCAGAGTCCGCTCCCGCCATGCCGCTTCCAGGCGCGCTTCGAGGGCATCAACGAATTGCTCGCGGTGCCCATCGCGGTGATCGGACGTCCGAACGACGCCGGCAGCGGCTGCCCCGCAAGTTTTTCGAGCGTCGGCTTGGGATCGAACAGGTCGAGGTGGCTCGGGCCGCCTTCCATGAAGAGCCAGATGACCGACTTGGCCGTCGCGTGGTGATGCGGGCTGCGGGGGGTGTCGTCGAGCGCCGCCGCGAACCCGTCGCGCGCGAGGAGGTAGTTGAACGCGACGGCCCCGAGGCCGCACCCCGCGCGGGCGAGGAAGTCGCGCCGCGACCGAACGCCGACGATATGGGGGATCTTCATAGCTCAGTTGGTGTAGACGAACTCGTTCGAGTTCAGCAGCATGTGACAGAAGTCCACGAGCGTCGCCGCGCCCACCGCGGTCACGGTCGGCGGGCGCTCCGCGGGGACCGATAACTTCCCGCCCGCGGCGGTGCGCTGCTCGAGGATGGCGCGCTGGCGGTTGAAGAACTCGAGCGCGGCGGCGCGTTCGTTGGCGCGCGGCGCGCGCGAATACGCCATCTGGTAGGCGGCGGTAATCTGTGCGGTCGGATCCTCCCCTGCCTGCTTCAGCACACGCCCGGCAAACGCCTGCGCCCACTCGATCGTCATCGCGCTGTTGAGCATCATCAGGGCCTGCAGCGGGCTCGTCGTCACGTCCCGCCGCGCGCAGCTCTCGTGCGTGTCCGGCATGTCGAGGGTCTCGAACAGCGGATAGCGCATGTTACGGCGGACGAAGACATAGATGCTGCGCCGGTTGCGATCCTCGGGCCGCTCCGACACCTTCCACCCGCCGCGGCTCTCCATGCCCGGTGGTACTTCGGGGAAGACGCTGGGACCGCCGAGCGCGGGGTTCAGCACGCCCGCCACCGAGAGCGCCGCGTCGCGAATGACTTCACCCTCGAGGCGTTGGCGCGGAAAGCGCCACCAGAGGCGGTTGCTCGAATCGAGCTTCGCCGCCGCCGCGCGCCAGGCCGACGACTGCTGATAGACGCTGGACCGCAGGATGAGCCGGTGCATCGCTTTCATGCTCCAGCCCTTGCGGACAAGTTCGGTGGCCAGCCAGTCGAGCAGCTCGGGATGCGTCGGCTTGTCCCCGGAGATCCCGAGGTTGCTCGGCGATGCGGCCAGGGCGCGGCCGAAGTGGTACTGCCAGAGGCGATTGACCATCACCCTCGCGCCGAGCGGATTCCCGGGACTCACGATCCAGCGCGCCAGCGCGGTGCGGCGGCCCGTCGAGTCGAGCGAGGCAGGCGGCTCGATCTTCGCCGGCTTCGGGTCGAGGATGGTGAGGAAGCCGGGCTCGACTTCGTCGACCGGCGCATCGTAGGCGCCGCCGTAGAGCGTATGCGTCGGGGGAGCCGTGCGGTTCGCGTCGACCAGCGCCGTGGCCGTGGGCAGCGCGCCCGGATGCAGCGGATCGAACGTCTTCAGCCCCGCCTGCAGCGCGTCCCACTGCTTCCGCGGGTCGCCTTTCAACTGGCCGCCGACCGTCTTGCTGGAGGCGACGTAGGCGTGCGACGCCGGATCGAGATAGGCCTTCGCCTTGTACATCATCTGCCATTCGATCGGCGTTCTGTCGGTGGGCGCCTTCTTGAGCGCCGCCTGGATCGGCTCCGGGTATTTCTCGATGAGCTCCTGCTCGATCTCGCGGCGCTTCGGCGCCTCGAGCGCGGCGATCCGCTCGCGCACGTCGCGCGTCTGCGCCTCCCACTCCGCAAGGCGCGCGATGCAGCGCCGCCTCCTGCGGCGGGACTAGCGCCAGATCGTCGGCCGCGCGGACGTTGGCGAAGAACGCCTGGAGGCGGTAGTAGTCGGCCTGCAGGATCGGATCGAACTTGTGATCGTGGCAGCGCGCGCAGCCGACGGTCAGGCCGAGGAAGACCGAACCCGTCGTGTCGGTGATGTCGTTGAGGATTTCCTGGCGCCGCTGCAGGAGGTTCCGCGCGTTGCTCTCGTCGGGATAGTGGCGGTTGAACGCAGTCGCCACGCGGGCGTCGGCGTCGCCGGGCCACAGCTCGTCGCCCGCGATCTGCTCCATCACGAACCGATCGTACGGCTTGTCGCTGTTGAACGCCTTGATCACGTAGTCGCGATAGCGCCACGCGTTCGGACGCGTCTCATCGGCCTTGAATCCCTCGCTCTCGGCGTAGCGCGCGAGGTCGAGCCAGTGCCGCGCCCACCGCTCGCCGTACTGCGGCGAGGCGAGCAGCCGGTCGATCACCCGGTCGAAGGCGCCGGGCGCCTTGTCGGCGAGAAACGCGCTCACTTCCGAGGGTTTCGGCGGGAGACCGATGAGGTCCAGGCTGGCGCGGCGGATAAGAGTGATCCGATCGGCGGGTGCAGCGGGGGTGATGCCGGCCTTTTCCAGGTCGGCCAGCACGAATGCATCTATCGGGGTTCGGACCCAGGACCGTTGCTTGACCGCCGGCGGTGCCACGGCGCGCACCGGTTGCAGCGACCAGAGCTGCCGCTGCGTCGGAGTAAACGGGTCGGACTCGGCGCGCACACCGATCGCCGCGGCCAAGCCCCCGCAGACGACGAGCGACAGAGCAGTTCGTGTCGTGACGCGCATATATCCACGCCTCCCCGTTACTCGCATTATCGCTGGATCCTACCGGTTTTGATCCACCCTAGTATCGCCCTGTAGGAGGCCGAATCCGGCTCGA
>JBKJRJ010000551.1:0-4384 GCA_046594705.1 Vicinamibacterales bacterium | reverse complement strand
CCGTCAGACGATGGATGCCGATTACCTGGCGACCGGCGGTCCGGCGCAGGCGCTCAAGGACGCCGGCTTCGCCGCCGTGCGCATGCTCGCCGAGGTCGAGGGCGTCTGGTACGTCGAAGGCATCAAACGCGCGTAGGGGCGGCTCGTGAGCCGCCCACCGTGATCGCCAACCGCCCCTGCGCTGTCACCGCGCGCACGTCAGATGCCGTCCCCCGTCGATCGAGATCGTTTCCCCGGTAATCCAGCCGGCGCGGTCGGAGGCGAGGAATGCGATCAGGTCGGCGATCTCTTCGGGAGCTCCCGGCCGGCCGAGGGGATGGGTTTCTTTCGATCGCTCGAGGAACGCGGCGTAGTTCGACTCGTCCACCCCGCTGCGGCGGTGCAGGTTGGTGACCACCACGCCGGGATTGACGGCATTGACGCGGACGCCGTGCGCGGCGAGTTCGAGCGCGGCGCAGCGTGTCAGCTGATCGACGCCGGCCTTGCTCACGCAGTAGGCCAGCACGCCGGGAAACGCGCGCAGTCCGGTCACGCTCGAGACGTTCACGATGGATCCTTTCGAGGCGGTGAGCGGCGCCGCAGCCGCGCGCATCAGCCGGAACGGCGCGCGCAGGTTGACGTCGAGCATGTCGTCCCACGCGCGGTCGGTGGTGGTCTCCACCGTGCCGGTGGCGATGATGCCGGCGGCGTTGACGAGCGTGGTCAGCCCGCCGAAAGTGGCCAGCGCCTTCGCCACGATCGCGTCCGCCGCGCCGGGTTCGGTCACGTCGGCTTCGAATGGCATCGCGCGGCCGCCGGCTCGCTCGACCGCCTGAGCGACCTCTGCCAGCGCCGCCGCCTCGCGCCCGACGGCCAGCACGGCCGCGCCATCGCGCCCGAACCGCGCCGCCGCCGCCCGCCCAATGCCGCTCGAGGCGCCCGTAATTACGACGATCTGCATGCCTGCACCCGCGAAGGCCGACCGTTCAGGCCCGCCGAAAACGCCGCGCCGACACGGCCCGGCTTATAACGGCGTTGTAGCACAAGTTGAACACTGTCTCTGCTGAGCGACACCAACCAAACCGCCGCCGGCAACAGATCAGGCCGGGATCGGCCGAAAAGCCGATGGAACGGCCCTTGCGCTCCATGTGGTCGCGGACCCGACACCCAGGCGATGACTGTCACCACCGATCTGCCGGACGTCTACTCCGCGCGCGAAATCGCGCGCGCGGCGAGGGTCCGCCCGGGGGACGTGCGCGCCCTGGCGGCCGCGGGACTCATCCGGCCGATTGGGCGCTTCTTTTCGCAGGCGGACGCGGTGGGCGCGGTCCGCACGCTGGCGGGAGACGCGGCTGCCGGCGACCGGCCGTTGTTCCGTCCGTCGGCTGTGACGCGGCGCGAGCCCGCGATGCCGCTGGCGCTCGCCGGCACGCTGCACGCCGCGGTCCTCGCCGCGCTGGTGATGGCCACCCTCGGGGCGGCCAAGCCCGCGGCGGTGATGCCGCAGGACACCACCGTACGGCTGGTGTTTCTCGTGGCGCCCGGCCCGGGCGGCGGCGGCGGCGGCGGCGGCCGGCGCCAGCCGGCACCCGCGCCACCGGCGGAACGCCAGGGCGTGGCGCCGGTGCATAGCCCCGTGCCTGTGCGGCGCCCGCCGCCGCGCGTCGAACCGCCGCCAAGGCCGCGTCCCGTCGAATCGCCTCCGGTCAAGGCCGATCCGCTGCCGTCGATCGTGGCGCCGGTGGTCACCGTCGCGGCTGACACACAGGATCGCGCTGGCGTGGCCTGGGTCGCCAAGACACCACCGGTGCTGGAAGATAGCCACGGCCCCGGCGCCGGCGGCGGCGCCGGTTCGGGCCAGGGCACCGGACTTGGGGAGGGCGGCGGTCCGGGGATCGGTCGGGGGTCGGGCGGCGGCACGGGCGGCGGGCCGTACCGGCCCGGCAGCGGCATCACGGCCCCGGCGATTCTGCGCGAAGTGAAGCCGGAGTACAGCGAAGAAGGACGCCGCCGCAATCTCGCCGGCGACGTCGTCCTCGAAATCATCGTCCGCAGTGACGGTTCGGTGGGCAACGTGAAGCTCCTGCAGGGGCTCGGCGGGGGATTGGATCAACGCGCGATCGACGCGGTGCGCCAGTGGCGGTTTTCCCCCGCGCGCCGCTACGGCACGCCGGTGGACGTCATTGTCGAAGTCGCGATGGAGTTCAAGCTTCGGTAGTCGTTGGCAGTTGGTGGTTGGGATTGGCAACATGGATACGACCCTTGTGACGGTGACTCTTCTCTCGATGGGCATGGCGGCCGCGCTGAGCGTGATCGTCTGGCGCATGCTGCGCGACGAGCGCCGGCGCGGCGAGGCGCGAGTGCATGCCCTCGTGGCCATGGCGCGCCCGGAACGCAAGGCGCCGCAGGACCTGGACATCCCTCTGCGTTCGTCGGCGGCAGCGGTCGCGCCGATGTTCACCCAACGGGACACCGCCTCGCCGTGGGTCAACCGCGCCGCCGTGATGACCGGGCTCGCGCTGCTGCTGGCGAGCGGCCTCCTGCTGACGTTGACGCTCAGTGACGGCGGTGGAGCCCGTCGTCCGGCGCTGGGCGCGCCGGCGGCCGGCACCGCGGCCACCGCCGGCCAGGCGGGGCAGGCTATCGGGCTCGAGTTGCTGTCGCTGCGGGACACGCGCCAGCCGGGAGCGCTCACCATCACGGGGCTCGTGCAGAATCCACGCGACGGCACGGCGCTCACGAGAGTGACGGTGACGGCGTACGCGTTCGACGAGAAGGGCTCCTTCCTGGCCAGCGGGCGCGCGCTGATTGACATCACCGCCCTCGCGCCTGGCGATGAGTCGCCGTTCGTGGTGTCGGTGCCGGTCACCGACACCGTGGCCCGCTACCGCATCGGGTTCCGCGGCGAAGACGGCCGCGTCATCGCGCACATCGACAAGCGGCAACAGGCGCCGGTCGCCGTTCTTCGACCCACCTCAGGACAGGCCTTTCGCGACAGGTCCGGGCGGGTGAACTGGTGATTCGTATGAACAAGCGCATCGCCTCCTCCCTTGTCACGCTCCTGATCGCGGCCGGCGCACTGCCCTGGGCGCAGACGCCGTCGGCGCCGGCGCCGTCGGGCCAGCAGCCATCGGATCCGCAGTCATTCAAGTTCCGCACCGGCGTCGAGCTGGTTAACGTGCACGCCACCGTGACGGATCAGTCCGGCCGCTTCGTCTCGGGCCTGACGAAAGAGGATTTCCGCGTCTACGACGAGGAGCAGCTGCAGTCGGTCACCCACTTCAACGCCGAGCGCGTGCCGGTCAGTCTCGGCATCGTGCTCGACACCAGCGGCAGCATGGACGGCGACAAGATGATCGCCGCGAAGCAGGCGCTGGACCGGTTTCTCTTCCAGTTGGTGGATCCGGACGATGAAGTGTTCCTTTACCGGTTCGATAGCGCACCCGAGCTCGTCGAGGGCTGGACACGAGACAAGCGGCGCATCAGCGAGTCGCTCAACCGCATCCAGCCGCGCGGCAGCACCGCCTTGTACGACGCCGTCGCCGACGCCGTGCGCCTCGCGCAGCAGGGCCGCAATCGCAAAAAGGCGGTCGTCGTCATCTCGGACGGCAACGACACCAGCAGCCGCACCGATGTGTTCGCGGTGAAACAGCTGATTCGCGAAACCGAGGTGCTGGTCTACGCGATTGGCATCGATTCCGGAGCGTCGAACCAGTACGTCAGCATGCAGTGGCTTCAAAGTGGCGGCTCGCGGGGCCAGCCGCCGCGGCCGATCCCGATGCCGTTTCCGATGCCCGGACGACGGCCGCCGGCGTCGCCGCCTCCACCGGTGCCGCGGCCGCCGCAGGGCCCGCAGTTCCCGGGCGGCGCGTCGCGCCCGCGAGGCGGCAGCCAGAGTGACGACCGCGTCAATGTCGCGGCCCTCCGTGACATCACCGACGACAGCGGCGGACGCACCGAAATTGTCCGCTGGACGCGCGACCTCGATCCCGCTGTGACGGGGATCGCCGACGAGTTGAGCAAGCAGTACTACCTCGGCTACGCGGCCGCCGGCAGCGGCGACGGGCGCTGGCACTCCATCCGCGTCGAGGTGCGCCAGGCCGCCCATCACGTGCGGGCACGGCGCGGGTACGTCGCCGCGAAGTAAGTTCGCCGGAAGCCGGAAGCCGGAAGCAGGAAGCAGGAAGCAGGAAGCAGGAAGCAGGAAGCTGAAGGTAGACTGTCTACCGCGTGAGACTTCTCGGCATCTCCATCGGCCTTTCGATGCTCGGCTCGCTGGGCGGGGTGATCGTCGCCTCGAGCTTCCTGCTCCTCGGCGACACCATTCGCGTGCGGCTGGTGCCCTGGCTGATCAGCTACGCGGTCGGCACCCTGATCGGCGTCGCGCTGCTCTCGCTGGTGCCCG
>JBKJRJ010000279.1:0-7530 GCA_046594705.1 Vicinamibacterales bacterium | reverse complement strand
CGCGCCTGCTCGAGGGCCTCCTCGAAGCGCTTGGAGAGCGCGGCGCCGCGGGTGCGTTCCTCGTGCACCGACTTCTGGAAGAGCGCTTCACGCCGCGCCGCCTGGTCGGCGAGGATGCGCTGCGCATCATCAAGCTCCGGGCGATCGGCCGACGCCGGCTCGGTGTGCCGGATGACGCGCTGCAGGTTGGCGTCGACCACCAGCGTCGCCGCGCAGCACGGGCAACTCACGTCGAATTCCGATTTCAGCTTGGCCACGACCACTGTCCTTCCTGCACTGCCGCCATCCAGGTCCCATTGCTGACGCAACGGCGGCCATCGGGCCCGGCAGCCCGCCAGCCCGCAGCTGCAGCCCATCGCCCAGCCCACCCGCCAGGCTGCCCTGATGATTCCGACGTTATGATATCTCCATGACAGGGAGGCGGCTGGCGACGCGGATTCTCAGTGCCGCGATCCTCGCGCTGGTGGCGCGAGGCGCCGGGGCGCAGCCCGCCAAGCCGCCACCGGCAACGCCCGCCGCGCAGCCCGCCAAGCCGGCGCCGCTACCGCCGACCGCGGAACCGCCCGCGCCGGCCCCGCCGGGCCAGTCGCCCGTGCCCCTCGCGGGCGGCGGGCGCATCGGCGGGATCGTCAAGAGCGCCAGCGACGACACCCCGATCGGCCGCGCCCGGGTCAGTGCCACGTCCGACGTGCTGCCTGAACCGCGCGTCACCCTGAGTGAAGCCGACGGCAAGTACGCGCTGACCGACCTGCCGCCCGGCTCGTATACCGTCTCCGCCACACGCACCGGGTACGCGCCCCAAACCTACGCCCTCGGACGCAGCATCACGCCCACTCCGATTGCCGTCGGCGGCGCGCAGCGCCTGCCGGCCATCGACTTCGCGCTCGTCCCCGGAGGGTTGATCGTCGGACGCATCCTGGACGAAGATGGCTCCCCCTTCGCGGGCGCGATGGTCGACGCCCTCGTCACGCGATCCAACAACGGCACCGACACGTTCCAGTCGGTGGCGAGCAGCCAGACCGATGATCGGGGAGAGTTCCGCCTGTTCGGGCTCGCGCCGGGGCTCTACTACGTGAGCGCCGCGGACCCGGCGTTTCGCGCGGTGAGCACGCCGAAAGGCGTGCTGCATTACTCGCCCACCTATTTCCCGGGTGTGGCGTTCGCCGACCAGGCCAAGGCCGTGACGCTGTCGGGCAGCGGCGAGCCGCCGACGGTCGAGTTCGCGCTGAAGCTGGTGCCGCCATCGCGCGTGTCGGGACGTCTCTCGGCGGAGAACGGGCGGCAGCTGTTCAGCGCGGCACTCATCATGAGCCCGGTCGAGGGCGTCGGCGTCCCAATGGTACCGCCCGACGATCCGACACTGCTGCCCGACGGAACCTTCAGTTTCGGCGAGGTGGTCCCAGGGCATTATCAGATCCGGGCGCGCGGAGAGACCGACCCCGGCGGGATCGCGCTGTTCGGCACCTTTACTCTTCAGATCCTGGGAAACGACGTCCAGGACATCACCATTTTCCTGCACCAGGGCGCGGTACTGGACGGCCGGGTGACCGTCTCGAACACGCGCGGCACGAAGGCGCCGCATTCGTCATCGATCCGCGTCCGCGCGCCGTTCGTCGATGGCAACGCGTTTGGCGATTCGCTGACCGGCACAGTGCAGGCCGACGGCACGTTCGCGTTGCGCGGCATGATGAAAGGCGCGCATCAGGTCGTCGTCGATGGCCTGCCGCCGCCGTGGGTCGTGGAAAGCGTGTTCTTTCGCGGCACCGATATCACCGACGTGCAGTTCGACGTAGTGCAGCGGGAGCAGTTCCGCGACGTCCGCCTGACCATCAGCGACACCGGGCGCGAGGTGACGGGGGTGGTCCAGAACGCGCGCCAGCTCCCCGTCGCGAACACCGCCGTGCTGGTCTTTCCGCGCGTCCCGCTCTTCTGGGTCCGTACCAACCGGCGGATGCGCATCGCCTATACGGACCGGGCCGGCCGCTTCACAGTACAGGGGCTGCCGGCGGGAGATTACTACGCCGTGGCGTCGCTGGCCGTGGACGAGAGCGATCTCGGGCGCGGCGACCGGTTGCTGGCCTGGGAGCGCGTGGCGACCCAGTTCGAACTCGCCGCGGACCGGACCCGCACGGCGATTACGCTGCCGCTGGTGGCGCCACCTGCAGCCGCGGTCCCCACCCGCCGGTGAGCATCCTGGAACGCCTGCTGTGAGCGACGTCGCCGCGCGCAACATCCGGATCGCCACCTACAACATCCACCGCTGCCGCGGCATGGATCGGCGGGTCAATCCGGCGCGCATCATCGAGGTGCTGCGCGACATCGACGCCGACGTGATCGCGCTGCAGGAGGTGATCGGCGCCGGCCCCGCAGGGTCCGGGCAGGCCGAGGAAATCGGCGCCGCCCTCGGCATGGGATGGGTGATGAACTGCGTGCGCACGCTGCGCCACCATCAGTTTGGCAACGTGGTCCTCAGCCGCCACCCGATCGTGCACCACAGCCAGTACGACCTGTCGTGGCGCACCTGCGAATCGCGCAACTGCCAGCGCGCCGACCTGAACCTGAATGGCCAGATCCTCCACATCTACAACGTCCACCTCGGCACGGCCGTGCTGGAGCGCCGCTACCAGGCCAAGCGGCTGGCGTCGTTCGTCCACGATCACCGCGTCACCGGCCCGAAGATCATCCTGGGCGATTTCAACGAGTGGATGAAGGGGCTCGCGACCAAAACGCTGTCGGCGTTGTTCGAGAGCGTGGACATCTCGCAGCACCTCAAGCGGCGGCGCACCTATCCCGGTCTCTTCCCGGTGGTCCACCTCGATCACATCTACTACGAAGGACGCGTGGTGGTCACGAGCGTGGCAATGCCACGGACGCGCAAATCGCTGATGGCATCCGATCACTTGCCGCTGGTGGCGAACTTCGAGATAGGCTGATCGAATTGGAGATTGGAGATTGAAGATTGAAGATTGGAAATTAGTTCTCTTCCTCGAACTCTTCTTCGATCGGCGGCCCGAGGCGAGTCGGGGGGCGGAGGGCTTCGCGATAATCGTAGAGCGGGAGACCCGAAACGTGAATGGTCTGCGGGCAGCCGGGAGACTTCTGCTCGACGACGACCGTGACCGGGCTGCCTTCGACCCCTTCGCGGAACGACAGACGGCACCCGCAGGCGAGACGCGCGTGCGTGAACCCTTTGAGCATCTGCCGTGAATTGTACTACATCAGTGCTTTGATCTCCCGCTCGAACTGCTCTTTCGTCGCGGGGCCGAGGTGCTTCAGGCAGATCGTGCCGTCTCGCGCGATGAAAAACGAGGTCGGGTAGCCGTAGAACGGACCGAACGCGGATTCCACCTCGGGCGTCATCTGCAGCACCGGGTAGTTCATCCGGTATTCCTTCATGAACGCCTGGAGCTGCTGGGGGCTGTCGTCCACCGAGACCCCCACGATCACGAAGCCCTTGTCTTTGTACTGATCGTAGAGCTCGACGAAGGCGGGAATCTCGACCTTGCAGGGACCGCACCAGGTCGCCCAGAAATTGAGCAGCACGACCTTGCCCTTGTAGTCCGCCATGTTCACCGCGACGTTATGCTCGTTCTTCAGGACGAAGTCGAACTTGGCGGCGCCCTGCGCGTCGCAGGTGGCGGCGGCGGGCGCGCCGCCGGCCGCCGGCTTCGGGGCGATGGCTTCGCCGGCGGTGCGCCCGCGCAGCAGCGGCAGGGTCAACAGCCCAAGCGAGAGGGCCGCGGCGCCCGCGATGATCCAGCGGGGTTTCATTTGGCGTGCGCTTTCATGTACTCGACCACGACCGAAAGGTCCGCGGGCTGTCCGGCCGCGACCACCGCGTAGGTCCGGTTGTTGGCGCACCAGATGACGGCCCCGTGGCCCATCCGGGCGAGCGCGCGATCGCGGCCGATGTGCTCAGGGAGCACATACAACGAGAGCGGCGCGCCGCGCCACGAGTACATCATGTGGGCCGCGCGGCCGTCGGTCGAGAAACACCGGCGCACGTCCACCAGGGTGAGCTGCTGCGCCGGCTCGCTCGTCGGCACCACGATCGGCCAGCCCTGCGCCTGCTGCCAGTGGCGGGCGGCGATGGCGGCGTCGGCGTGCGACGGCGTGCCGCTGCCCACCTTGAAGCACTTGACGTGGTCGATCGCCAGGCTGGCCGCGAGCGCCTCGACGCGATCGTTCAGCCCGGAGAGGAACACCCCGGCGACGGCCAGCAGCAGCGTGGCGGCAACCGACAGCGGCGCCCATCGGCGCACCGATGACATCGCCGACCTGCGGAACGCGCCGGGCGGGTGCAGCGCGGCGCAACGGGCGCGCAGCGCGCTGGGGGCCGACGCCCGGAGCCCATCGCGGTGTTCGTGGACGACCTCCCGCGCGGACCGTTCGGCGTCGGCGTGCCCCTGGCACGGAGGGCACGCCGCCAGGTGCGCGGCGACCGAGCGGCGCGCGTCGGGCGTCTGCTCGCCGTCCACGTACGGGGCGAGCCGCTCGTCGAGGTCGCGACAGGTCTTGATCTCGTCAGCCATGGTTTCTCACCAGTTCCGTGCTCGTGCCGGCCGCCGCCCTGCGCCGGGCCCGCAACCCGTCCGCGAGGGCGCGCCGGCCACGCGAGATGCGGGACATCACGGTGCCCATCGCTACGTCCAGCACCTGCGCCATCTCGGCGTACGACAGTTCTTCCACGTCGCGCAGCCAGACCGCCTGCCGGAACGCGTCGGGCAGCGCGTCGAGCGCCGCCTGCAGGTCGGCGTCGAGCGTCGCCCGGGACAGAATCTGTTCCGGGGATTGCGCGGAGGGGCCGGCGCTCACCGCCTGCTCCACGGCCTCGCTATCGACCTCAACCGGGTTCCGCCCGTCATGCCGGCGAATATTCCGAAACGTGTTGTGGAGGATGGTGAACAGCCACGCCTTGAGGTTGGTGCCAGCCTCGAACTGATGGGCCGACCGGAATGCCTTCAAATACGTGTCCTGGACCAGGTCCTCCGCGTCGGGCGCGCGACGGGTCAACCGCAGGGCGGTCCCATACAGGCTGTCGATATGGGTCAGCGCGGCCTGCGCAAACTCCGTGTCAGGCCCGCCCGAAGTGGCGGCGCCCGGCAAACGGCTGGAAGGGCGGCGGAAAGCCATGCGAGGACATCCACACGCGCCCACAGGGAAGAACACCGGCGCCGTGCAGATTTATTCCGGACATTGTATCGCGGGGAGGACATTGCCGCACCCCGCGGGGGACAATGAGGGCACGGCCGCGGCGGGATGCCTGAAGAACGTCGCCCGTCCCGCGGGCACGTGACTTGCTGTGGCGCTTCAGCGCGGTCCAGGGCCCGGGGACCTGCGCGTTGCGGCACACGTCCTACTCACAGTAACATCGGCACCATCCGAGGTGTAACACATGCGTTCGAGCAGCAGGCGCGGATTACGAGCGCCGTTCGGCATCGTCTTGTTCTTGTTCGTCTTTGTCGCCGGCACGCTCGCCGCCAGCGCGCAGACGCCCTTCGTGCCGTACTACAACAAGAACAAGATCAGGTTTGACCACTTCAAGTGGCACACTTACACCACGGACCATTTCGAGATCTACTACTACCCCGAGATCGAGCAGCATCTCGAGCGCATCGCCAGCTACGCCGAGAGCGCGTATCAGACGGTCAGCGCCGACCTGAAGCACGACCTCGCCGCCAAGGTCCCGCTCGTCCTCTACAAGACGGCCAGCGAATTTCAGCAGCAGAATATCGAGCCGGGTGAGCTGCCCGAGGGCGTCCTTGCCTTCGCCGAGCCGTACCGCGACCGCATGGTGCTGCCGATCGACCAGCCCTCCGACGCGCTGTATCAGCTGATCACGCACGAGCTCACGCACATCTTCGAGTTCGACATCATCCCGCGCACGCTGCTGCGCCGCGGCCTGCCCCTGTGGGTGGACGAGGGGCTCGCGGAGTATGAAACCGGCTACTGGAACCCGTTCGACCTGATGACGGTACGTGACGCCGCCATCGCCGACATCGTCCCGCCCATGAGCGACTTCCAGGGCGCGCAGTTTGGCGGCCGTCTGCCCTACAACCTCGGACACGCCGCGTTCGAGTTCATCGAGTCGAAGTGGGGCAAAGAAGGGCTGCGGCAGTTTCTCTTCGCGCTCCGCAAGAGCGTCATCGGCGGTGGCGACAGCGCCTACGAGGAAGCGTTCAAACTGAAGCCCGACGAGTTCGACGAGCAGTTCGACAAGTACCTGAAGGACCGCTTCAAGCCGTTCCGCGACAAGGAGCGGCCGGTGGACTACGGCCGCAACCTCGCGCCCAAGCGCGGCAAGACCGAGTTCGTCACGGTCATCTCGATCGAACCGTCTCCCTCGGGCGACCTCATCGCCGTCGCCGCCGGCAACCGCAAGGACCAGGAGCTCGACATCATCCTGCTCTCCACCAAGGACAGCAAGGTGATCCGCAACCTCACGGGCGGATTCAACACCGGCTTCGGCTTCGAGTACATCTCGAGCCCGGGCGGCTTCCGCGGCAATGCCGTCCCCTGGATGTCGTGGTCGCCCGTGGGCGACCGCATCGCCTATTTCGCGCGCAAGGAAAAACAGAAGGAGGTCATTCTCCAGAACGTCCTGACGCGGAAGATCGAGAAGCGTTTCCAGGTCAAGTCGGTCGACATGGCGGAATCGCCTGACATCAGTCCGGACGGCAAGTCGCTCGCCTTCGCCGGCCTGCGCAACGCGGTCGCCGACATCTTCGTGATGGACCTGGAGACCGGCGAGATCAAGGACGTGACCAACGACGCCTTCGGCGACTACGCGCCGACCTGGGCGCCCGACGGCAAGTCACTGGTCTACCTCGCCCGCGTCAGCGGCAACGACAAACTGTTCAAGCTCGAACTCGCCACCGGCAAGAAGACGCAGCTCACGTTCGGCACGCACGACGACGGCGGTGCCCAGTTCGTGGATGCCGACACCCTGGTGTTCCCGTCCACCGCGGTTGATCCCAACCAGCCGATCAGCCCCGAGATCGCCAAGAACGGCAATATCTACAACGTCTGGACGCTCAGCCTCAAGACCAACGAGCTGAAGCAGTACACCGACGCGCTCGGCGGCAACGTCTCGCCCATCGTCTTGCGCGACGAGGGCAAGGCGCAGCGGATCGCCTTCATCACCTACTACAAGGGTGAATACGGCATCCACACGGTGCCGGCGCAGAAGGAGGCGCTGCACACCGTCGCGACCGCCGACTTCGGCGCCCCGGGCCCGATCATCGACTTCCAGCCCCCGCTCAGCCACACGCTGGTGAAGGACAACCAGCGGGTCAAGGGGCGCTTCGAGAAGCTGTTCCTCGAAGGGCGCCCGCCGGTCAACGTCGGCGTGACCAGCGGCGGCGACTTTTTCGGCGGCACGCAGGTGACCTTCACCGACGTGCTCGGCGATCAGCAGTTCAACTTCTACGCCGAGTCGGTCTCGCAGTACCGGTCGCTCTCGCTGTCGTACCTGAACCTCTCACGCCGGTTCCAGTACGCGCTGCAGGGCTTCTCGCAGACGCAGTTCTA
>JBKJRJ010000171.1:0-10235 GCA_046594705.1 Vicinamibacterales bacterium | reverse complement strand
GACGTGCTCGACGCCCGCGACTATCTGCGATTCTGGCCGGGCGGGCTGGTGGCGGTCGGCCTGCTGAAGCTGTGGCACGCGCGGCGCGACGGCCATGGCTGGTTGAGCGGGTTCCTGTTCGTCGCCATCGGATCCTGGATGCTGCTCGAAAAGGTCATCTACATCACGATCAACGCGCGGCAGCTGCTGCCGCTGCTGCTGGTGCTGCTCGGCGGCTACATGGTGTGGCGCGGCTTCGGTGGCCAGCGCCGGGAGCGCGCCTCCGATGGCTACTCGAGCTTCAGCGGACTGGCCGTGATGGGCGGCGTCTCGCGCCGGAGCAGCGCGCAGACCTTCAAGGGCGCCGACCTCACCGCGGTGATGGGGGGCTGCGAGATCGACCTGCGGGATGCGTCCATCGCGGCAGGCTCTGAAGCCGTCATCGACATCTTCGCGTTCTGGGGCGGGATCGACATCAAGCTGCCGGAGGACTGGACCGTGGTCAACCGCGTGACGCCCCTGATGGGAGGCGTCGACGACAAGACGCGAGCGCCGCACCCGCCGGGCGGTAAGACCCTGGTCATCCGTGGCATCGTGATCATGGGCGGCATCGTCCTCAAAAACTAGCTCGTTCATGCATCCCATCCTGGCGCGACCCGGCAGGCTCGCGGCGTACATCGCCATCTGGGTGCCGCTCGGTGCGCTGCTCGCGGCGTTGCTCGCGCTCCAGGGCGTGCTGGGCTGGACCGAGGCCCTGGTGGTGGCGGTTCCGCTGTCGGTGATCTACGGCTTCTTGAGCCTGTCGACCTGGTATGTAACGGGCGGCTCCCCGGTGCATCGCGTGGGGGCGCTGCGGGTCGGCGTGACGGCGGTGTTCTCGTCGTTTCTCTCGAGCGCGGTGTGGCTCCTGATCGCGCGCGGCTGGCTTGGCCTGGTCGGGGAGTTCGCGCCCTGGAAGGGGGGCTCCGCGACATTCCGCGCGGCGGCGCCGACCCTGTTCGGTTTTGGCTTTCTCCTCTACCTGCTGGCCATGGCGGTCAGCTATCTGGCGGCCGCGTTCGCCCTGTCGCGCGAGGCCGAGCGGCGCGAGCTCGAGCTGCAGGTGCTCGCCCGCGAAGCGGAGCTCCGCGCGTTGCGGGCGCAGATCGATCCGCACTTTCTCTTCAACAGCCTGCAGTCGATCAGCGCGCTGACGACCGCCGACCCGCCCGGCGCGCGCCGCATGTGCCTGCTGCTGGCGGATTTCCTGAGGGACACGCTGGCGCTGGGTGCGCGCGCGCGGATTCCGCTGTCGAGCGAGCTGACGCTGGCGCGCCGGTTCCTGGCGGTCGAGCAGGTCCGGTTCGGCGTTCGGCTGCAGGTGGAGGTCGACGCCGGCGGCGCCGAGGCCTGCGAGGTGCCGCCGTTGCTGCTGCAACCGCTGGTCGAGAACGCGGTGACGCACGGCATCGCGCACCTGCTCGCCGGCGGTACGGTGCGGATTCGGGCCGAGCGGCGAGTGGCGTCGCTGGTGGTGACCGTCGATAATCCGTGCGAAGCGGATCGGCCCGCCGGGCGTGGGACGGGGCTGGGGCTGCGCAACGTCCGCGCGCGTCTGTACAGTCTGTTCGGCGAGGACGCGGTCGTGCGGGTGGAGGAAGTGGACGGCCGGTTCGTGGTCCGACTCGAGATGCCCTTATGAACGAGCGCTTGAGAATCGTGGTGGTCGACGACGAAGCGCTCTCGCGCGCCGTGATCCGCGAGTTTGCGGACGCCGATCCCTCCCTCGAGATCGTCGCGGACTGCGCCAACGGTTTCGAAGCGGTGAAGGCCGTCGCGGAGCTGAAGACCGACCTGGTCCTGTTGGACGTGCAGATGCCGAAGCTGGACGGCTTCGAAGTGCTCGAGTTGCTCGGGCGCGACCAGCCGGTGATCTTCATCACGGCGTATGACCAGTACGCGTTGAAGGCGTTCGAGGTGCACGCCGTCGACTACCTGCTCAAACCCTTCAGCGGCGAGCGTTTTCACGAAGCCATCGCGCGGGCGCGCGAGCGCCTGCGGGCGAAGGCGGCCGCTCCGCCAGCACACGTGGATCAGATCATCAGGGACGCCAAGCCGAGAACCGGGCCGGCGGGGCGTGTGCTGATCCGGGACGGCGCCCACGTGCATGTCCTGCCGGTGGACCGGATCGACTACGTCGAAGCCCAGGACGACTACGTCGCGTTCAAGTCGGAAGGGAGGCAGTACCTCAAGGACCAGACGCTGTCGGCGGTCGAGGACACGCTCGATCCGTCGCGGTTCGTGCGCATCCACCGGTCCTTCATCCTCAACATCGACCGGATCTCGAAGGTCGAGCTGTATGCCAAGGACAGCCGCATGGCCATCCTGCGGGACGGCACGCGCCTGCCGGTGAGCCGGGCCGGCTACGCGCGGCTGTCGCAGCTGCTGTAACGGCGGCGACGGCTAAGGGCTCGGGTCGGAACAGAGTGGCCACCTTAGGCCGCCGAGGCATCCCGCCGGGCGGCGTGGCTCGTCGCTCACAGGCGCCCGGTATGCGCACGCCTCGCGCCTTGCCGGGCGGGCGCCTCGACGCCCAAGCTGACAACCCTATTCTGACCCGAGCCCTCACCACCACGATCGAATCACAGAGAGACACAGCCCCAAAGACCACGAAGAGGTGTCGTGATCTTCGCGACCCGCCAGCCATCTGTTCCGACGCCGCGGCCACTGACGGCCTGGACTTGACATCGTCGGCCCATGAGTTAACTATCCAGTTAGTTAACTGATGGGCCGCCCCAAAGCCGCCGCGCTCGATTCACGCCACCGCGTCTTTGCGGCCGCGGCGGCGGAGTTCGCGGCACGCGGCTACGCCGGGGCCAGCATGGACCGGGTCGCCCGCGCCGCACGCCTGAACAAGGCGATGATCTACTACCACTTCAGGAGCAAGGCGGCGCTCTACCGCGAAATCCTGCGCGACATGTTCGACGCCGTTCGCGGCCGCGTGTCGGCGGTGGCCGCCTCCGCCGTCTCACCGGAGGAGAAGGTGCGCGCCTACGTCGCCGCCATCGTGCACGAGGCCCAGGCACGTCCGCACTTCCCGCCGATTTGGTTGCGCGAAATTGCCGAAGGCGCCGCGCACGTCGATGCCACCACGCTCGGCTACGTTCGCGAGGTGCTGGCCGCGCTCGGCGGCATCATCGCGGAAGGCGTGCGCGCCGGACGGTTCCAGCCTAGCCATCCGCTGCTCGTGCAGGGCGGCATCATCGCCCCGCTGATGTTCTTCCTGGCCACGGCGCCCCTGCGACAGAAGATCGCGCGATCCGGTGTCGCGGGCGTCGGGTCGCTCTCGATCGAGATGGTCGTCGCCCACATCCAGCGCCTCACGCTCGCGCAACTCGAAGGAAAGATCACATGACGAGACGAACCACGGTGTTGCTCACGAACACGACCCGGAGTTTTTGTGATCGCTGTGATCGTGGCGGCTTTCGTGGGTGGGGGGCGGTGTTTCTTGCGGTGGCGCTGGTGACGGCGTGTCACCGCGGCGCCGCGACGCCGGCGAACCGCGCCACCGGCTATGTCGAGGCCACCGAGGTGCGGGTGTCCGGCGAGGTGGGCGGGCGCCTCATCGCAGTGACGGTGGCCGAAGGCGACCGCGTCGCCGCGGGCGACGTGATCGCGCGCCTCGACACCGCCGACACCGACCTCGCCCTTCGGCGCGCCGGTGCCGATCGCGAACAGGCGCAGGCGCAACTCGCCCTGGTGCGGGCGGGCTCCCGTCCGGAAGACATCCGGACGGCCGTCGCGCAGGGGCAGGCGGCCCAGGCCGACATCGGGGCCGCGCAGGCCGAGCTCGACGCCGCCGCCGCGGATCTCGAGCGCTACGAGGCTCTGCTGCGCGCCAATGCCGGATCAGTCAAGCAGCGGGACGATGCGGCGACCAGGCGGGAGGTCGCGGCCGCGCGCCTGCGCGGCGCCCAGGAGCGGGCGCACGCCGCCGTCGAGGCGGTGGCGAAGCTGCGCGCGGGGGCGCGCCCGCAGGAAGTCGACAGTGCGCGCGCACGGGTCTCGGCGACCGAGGCGCAGATCGCCACCCTCGAGAAAAACGCGGCCGACGCGGTCGTGAAGTCGCCGGTGGGCGGCATCGTCACGGCGAAACTGCTCGACGCCGGCGAGATGGCCGCGCCGCGTGCCGCGGTCGTCGTCATCACCGATCTCGATCATGCGTGGGCCAACATTTACGTCGACGAGCGGCTGGTGCCGCGGTTGAAGATCGGACAGGCCGCGACCCTGCTCACCGACGCTGGGCAACGGCTCAACGGCACCATCACCTTCATTTCGCCGAAGGCCGAGTTCACGCCTCGAAACGTCCAGACCGCGGACGAGCGCTCAAAGCTCGTCTACCGCGTCAAGGTGACGGCCGACAACACGGCCGGCGTGTTGAAGCCCGGGATGCCGATCGAGGCCGAGCTCCAGCCGGTGGCGGGCGGGCAATGACGGCCGCGATCCAGTTCGACGGGGTGACCCGCCGCTACGGCGCGGTCACCGCGCTGGACTCGCTCACGTTCGACGTGCGGGCGGGCGAGATGTTCGGGCTGATCGGCCCGGACGGCGCCGGCAAGACCACCACCATCCGGCTGGCCGGCGGACTGCTGCGGCCCGACGCCGGGCGGATTGCCCTCTTCGGCCGCGATCCGGTGGCCGACCATCGCGTCATCACCGGCGAGGTCGGTTACCTGTCGCAGCGCTTCAGCCTCTACGGTGACCTGACCATCGACGAGAACATCGCGTTCTTCGCCGAGATTCATGGCGTGACGCGCTACGACTCGGCACGCGATCGGCTGCTCGACATGACCCAGCTCACCCCGTTTCGCGCGCGTCGAGCCGATCGGCTCTCCGGGGGCATGAAGCAGAAGCTGGCGCTGGCGTGCACCCTCGTCCACGAGCCGCGCATCCTGCTCCTCGACGAGCCCACCACCGGCGTCGATCCGGTCTCGCGCCGCGAGTTCTGGAAGCTGCTGTCCGAGTTCCTCTCGCGCGGGCTCAGCATCGTGATGGCCACACCCTATCTGGACGAAGCCGAACGCTGCGCCCGCGTCGCGCTGCTTCACGAGGGACGGCTGCTGGCGCTCGACGAGCCGTCACGGCTGCAAGGCCTGATGGACGGCCAGCTCCTCGAGATCGTGACGCCCGGGTGCCGTCCACCCGTCGACCGCATCGCCCGTCTGGCGGGAGTGGCCGATGTGCAGCCCTTCGGTGACCGCGCGCACGTGCGAGTGGCGGCCGGCGCGCAGCGCCGCGTCAGCGCGATCATCGAGGCTGATTTCCTCGCCGCCGGCCTGTCGGGCGCTACCGTCCGTCCGATTGCCGCCTCGCTCGAAGACGTCTTCATCGACTTGATTACAGGACAGCCCTCATGAAACCGCTCGCACTCGCGCTGACTCTGGTGGCCACGCTCGGGCCGGCGATCGTCGTCTCGGGCCAGGACCAGCCGGCGGTGCCGCTGACGCTGGCCGACGCGGTGAGGCAAGGCCTGGCCGCCAGCCGCCGGCTCGCCGAGATCGAGGCGCGCGCCGAGGGGGCCGATTTCGCCATCGCCGGCCGCCGCGCCGCCGAGCGGCCGTTGCTCGCGGCGCACGGCAGCTATCTCCGTACCAACCACGTGGACGAGTTCGTGATCACGGCGCCCGGCCGGGCCCCGCAGGTGGTCTATCCGGATATTCCCGACAACCTTCGCGCCAGGCTCGACCTGCAGTGGCCGATCTACACCGGCGGCCGCGCCGACGCGCTGGAGCGTGCGGCGCGGGCCGAGCGCGGCGCCATCGGCAACGATCTGGACGCGGCGCGTGCGGACCTGCGGCTCGAGATCACGCGTGCCTACTGGGCCGTGGTGACCGCGCGGGAGACCGCACAGGTCCTGCAGCGCTCGCTCGAGGTGATGATGGTGCACGTCACGAACGTGCGCTCGAGGCTGGCGTCCGGACTCATCCCGCCGAACGACGTGTCGTCGGCCGAGGCGCAGGCCTCTCATCAGCGGCTGCTGGCACTCGAAGCGGCGGCCCAGCGCGGTATCGCCGAAAGCGATCTCAGACGGCTGACCGGTAACGACCTGGCCACCGCCGCCGGTGAACCCGGCGCGGCCGCGGCCTCGTCCCCGGTGGCTCCGACGTCCCGAGCCGTGGCCGACATGGTGGCCGCGGCCCTCACGGTACGCCCCGAGCGGCAGGCGCTCGAGCAGCGCGCGGCCGCCGCGGCGTCCCGCGCCGCCGCCATCGCCGGCGCGGCGCGGCCGCAGGTCGTGGTCGGCGCCGGCTACGACTACGCCCGCCCCAATCCTCGAATCTTTCCCCGGCGGGGGGAGTGGCAGACGTCGTGGGACGCCGGGGTCAACGTCACCTGGACGCTCTGGGACGGCGGCCGCCGCGCGGCGGACCAGGGGGAAGCCCGCGCCGGCGCCGCGGCGCTGACGACGCGAGTCGCCGAGTTCGACCGTCAGGTGGCGTTCGACGTGCGCGCGCGCACGCTGGAACTGGCCGCCAGTCGTGAAGCGGTGACCGCCGCGGATGACGGCGTCCGGGCCGCCGCGGAAGCGGAGCGCGTGCTCAACGAACGCTACCGCGCCGGCGTCGCCGGCGCCACCGACGTGCTCGACGCGCAGGTGACGCGACTCCAGGCGGAGCTCGATCGCACGCGGGCACTCGCCGGCGTGCGTCTGGCAGAAGCGCGCCTGGATCGAGCCCTTGGCCGATAAAGCGCGGGCCGCCGCCCAGGACGGTCCGGCCCCCGCGATCGTCGTCCGCGATCTGACCCGGCGATTCGGCCAGTTCGTGGCCGTCGAGCGCGTCAGCTTCGAGGTGGCGCGCGGGGAGATCTTCGGGTTCCTCGGCAGCAACGGTGCGGGCAAATCCACCACCATCCGCATGCTCTGCGGACTGCTCGAACCGACGTCGGGCAGCGCGCTCGTCGGCGGGGTGGACGTCGTGGCCGATCCCGAAGCGGTCAAGCGCCGCATCGGCTACATGTCGCAGCGGTTCTCGCTCTACGAGCTGCTGACCGTGCACCAGAACATCGCGTTCTTCGGCGGCGTCTACGGCTTGAGCGGCGCCAGGCTGGCCGAGCGGCGCCGGTTCGTCATCGAGATGGCCGGGCTGGCGGGCCGCGAGCACACGCTGGCGCGTGACCTCGCCGGCGGCTGGCGCCAGCGCCTGGCGCTCGGCTGCGCCATCCTCCACGAGCCGGCGATCCTGTTCCTCGACGAACCGACCGGCGGCGTCGATCCGCTGTCGCGCCGCCAGTTCTGGCGGCTGATCGACACGCTTTCGCAGTCGGGCGTCACCGTGCTCGTCACGACGCACTACCTCGACGAGGCGGAGCGCTGCCACCGCGTCGCGCTCATCCACGCCGGCCGGCTCGCGACCATCGGCACGACCACCGAGGTCAAACAGGTCTTTGCCGGACGGCCGATCCTCGAGATCCGGACCCCCGCGGCCGTCGAGGCGATGCGCTGGCTCGACGCGTCACCGGACGTCGAGAAGACCAGCCTGTTCGGGACCGCGGTGCACGCGGTGCTGCGGCGCGCCGACGTGACCCCCGACCAGATCGCGGCCCGCCTGCGCGGCGCGGGGGTGGCCGTCGAGCACATCGCCGCGGTGACGCCGTCGCTCGAAGACGTCTTCCTCGATGTCATCGACCGGGCCGCCGCGGGGCCGGTCTCATGAGCAAGGCGCTCGCCGTCTGCCGGAAGGAGCTGCGCCAGATCTCGCGTGATCGCCGGACGCTCACCACGATCGTGTTCGTGCCGGCGTTCTTCCTGCTGCTCTACGGCTATGCCCTGAACTGGGACATCAGGCACGTCGCGCTCGCCGTGCAGGATCGCGACGCCAGCCCGCAGAGCCGGGCGCTGATCGCCGCTTTCGTGCATTCCGGCTACTTCGACCGCGTGGCGGACACCTACGCGCCGGAGCAGCTCGACCGTCTGCTCGATCTGAACCTGGCGCGCGCTGCGCTGGTCATCCCTGAGGGCTTCGGACGCGACGTCGCCAGCGGCCGCCGGCCACAGGTGCAGCTCCTGATCGACGGGGACAACGCCAACACCGCGACGACCGTCATGGGCTACGCGGGCAACATCATCCGCGGCGCCGGTGCGGCCATGTCACCGGAGGTGACCGCCGTGCCGCCGGTGTCGGTGGAGCCGCGCATCTGGTACAACCCGGAACTGCGCAGCACCCTGTTCCTGGTGCCGGGCCTGATCGCCTACATCCTGATGATCACCGCCGTGATTTCCACCGCGCTCTCGATCGTACGCGAGAAGGAGAGCGGGACCATGGAACAGGTCCGGATGGCGCCCATCGACACCTTCTCGTTCGTGGTCGGGAAGAGCATCCCGTATTTCTTCATCTCCCTGGCGTCGGCGGCGCTCATCATCCTGACCTCGATGCTGCTGTTCGCGCTGCCGATGCGCGGTAACTGGCTGGCGCTTCTGGTGGCGCTCTCGTTGTTCATCGCCGGGGCGCTCGGTACCGGGCTGCTCATCTCGACGGTGGCGGACACCCAGCAGGTCGCGTTCCAGGCGGCGATGCTCACCTCCTTTCTGCCCACGCTGATGCTGTCGGGCTTCATCTTCCCGATTTCCAGCATGCCGCCGTTCCTCCAGCTGATCACGCATGCCGTGCCGGCCCGATATTTTCTCATCGCCCTGCGAGGCATCGTGCTCAAGGGGACCCCGCTGATGCTGCTGTGGCCCCAGATGACCGCGCTCGCCATCTATGCGCTGGTGATGCTGTCGCTGGCGTCGCTCCGGCTCTCCCGGGAGCGTGGCTGATGCAGCGCCCCGCACGGGAGCGTGGCTGATGCAGCGCCCCGCACGGGAGCGTGGCTGATGCAGCGCCCCGCACGGGAGCGTGGCTGATGCGGCGCCTGCGCTGCCTGGTGTGGAAGGAGTTCCTGGAGCTGCGCCAGAATCCGCGTTTGTTCGGCCTCGTGATCGTCGCGCCCATCATCCAGCTCACCATGCTGGGCTACGCCGCCACCACGGACGTGCGGGACGTGCCGGTGGTCGTCGCCGACGGCGACCGCTCCTCGGCCAGCCGCAGCCTGATCGCGCGTTTCGATGCCTCGGCGAACTTCACCGTCATCGACACGGTGACGACGGTGCGGGACGTCGATCCGTATCTGCAGACGGGCAAGGCCTGGGTGGCGCTGGCGATTCCACCGGGCTACGGCCGATCGCTCGAGGCGCGCGAGCCGGTGGCGCTGCAGGTGGTCGCGGACGGCAGCGATGCCAATTCCACGACCGTCGCGCTCGGCTATGCGACCGCGCTGATTGGCGAGTACGCGGCGAACCTGACAGAAGAGCGCGCGAGCCTGGCGTCCCCGGCCGACGCCGGCTCCGCCTCCGCCGGCGGCGCCAGCGGAGGCGGGATCGACCTGCGAATCCGGGTCTGGTTCAACCCGCAGCTCGAAAGCCGCTTCTTCATGATTCCCGGCGTGCTGGCGCTCCTGCTGCTGCTGGTGACCGCCAATCTTGCCGCGATGGCGATCGTCCGCGAGAAGGAGCTCGGCACGCTCGAGCAGCTCAACGTCACCCCGCTCCGGCGGTGGGAGCTCATCGCCGGCAAGCTGCTGCCATATGGGGTGATCGCGCTGATCGACGTGCTGCTGGTCACCGCGGTCGCGGTGTTCTGGTTCGAGGTGCCGCTGCGGGGCAGCTTCACCCTGCTGCTCGCGATGAGCCTGCTCTACGTGATCTGCACGCTGGCGCTCGGGTTGTTCATCTCGACGATTTCCGACACGCAGCAGCAGGCCATGATGACCGCCACGTTCTTCTTTCTCACGCCGATGATCTACCTCTCGGGCTTCATCTTTCCCATCGAGAACATGCCGCAGGTGATCCAGTACGCCACCTACCTCATTCCCCTGCGCTACTTCCTGGTCATCGTCCGCGGTATCTTCCTGAAGGGGATCGGGCTGGAGCTGCTCTGGCCGCAGGCGCTCGCACTCGCCGCCTGGGGCGCGGTCGTCCTCGCGCTCGCCGTCGCCAGGAGCCGCAAGCGCGCTGCGTAGCTGGAGGGGCGGACCTGGACGGCCTCCGGCGGCCCGGTGCAGATGGAGCCGGGCACCCGGTGCCGCGTTGACGGGGTGTTGCCCGTCTGTTATGGTCGGCACCCCTCGTTTCTGAATGGATCCGGAGCTGAAGCATGGCGCAGATTGGTGTGAACGCGTGGGTCTGGTCGTCGCCGGTGAACACGGCGGAATTCGGCCGCCTGGCGCCGATCGTCGCG
>JBKJRJ010000138.1:0-6456 GCA_046594705.1 Vicinamibacterales bacterium | reverse complement strand
CTCACGCGGCGGGTCGGCGCACTCGAGGCCGCCGACTACACCAAGGCCGGGGGACTGAACTATTCCTACCAGGGTCTGGCGCGCTACTGGCGCAAGCACCAATAACGGTTGCACGCTTTGTGACGGGGGAGGGTCGGAGTCGGGAGGGAAGACTTTCGCCTTCCGCTCCCGATCTGATGTGGGCCGCGAGCGTTGCACGCCCGGGACTGGGGAAGTGAGCCGGCCTTAGCGGCTGACGAGGCAGGTAGTCAGCCGGTCGACTCTGGTGGGGAAACTGTTACGAATTCATTGCGTTTACGCGGCACTCCGGGGAGCCATGCACTTCGGTCCTCCGTCCACCGGATAGCTTGCGTAACTCATCATGAGCAACCGCCATGCCGATCTATCCGGGAGCGGGCACTGGCCTCATGGTCACGTCGTAACTTACGGGCGACGCTGGGTTTACTGGGTGACTTCGAAGGCGGGTAGAAAGCGGAATGGCTGACCCTGGGGATATAAAACGTACTCCCTCAGGTCAGCCATTGTTGGGTTTCGCTACGGCAGGATTTCAGAGCTCGCGGAGGGCCGTCACGACGGGCAGACGGGCGGCGCGGACGGCTGGCAGCATGCCCCCTACCAGGCCCATGACCACCGAGTAGACCAGCGCCAGGGCGAGCAGCCTGGGCGTGACCGCGAAGGTGAACGCGACCTGGCTGAACGACTGGAAGTTCATGGTCGACGTCTGATAGCCGTCGAAGGCCAGCCAGGCGACGATACCGCCGATCAGGCCGCCGACCACGCTCAGGAACACCGCTTCCGACAGCACGGAGAACACCACTGGAAAGCTGCTGAAACCGAGCGCGCGCAGAGTGGCGATCTCGCGCGTGCGGCTCGCCACCGCGGTGTACATCGTGTTCACCGCGCCGAAGACCGCCCCGATGCCCATCAGGCCCGCAATCAGGTACCCGATCGTGCTGATGATCTTGTGCAGCACTTCGGACTGCGCGGCGAAATACTCCGGCTCCCGAATCGCCGTGACGGAGAGCTGCGGGTTCGCGGTCAGCGCGTCCTTGAAAGCCTGGAAGCCGTCTTCGCTCTGCAGCCGGACGTAGACCGACTGGTAGCTGTTGCCGCGCTGGTAGGCGGGCTGCAGCACCCTGGCATCGGACCAGATCTCCGACTCGGATGCGCTGCCGCCGTCCTCGAAGATGCCGACCACCCTCCAGCGGTTCTGACCCCACTTGGTTTCGGAGCCGACGTTCAGGTTGGCGAACTGGCGCGATGCGGCCCGGCCGACGACGATTTCGTTCGTCCCCTCGGTGAACATCCGGCCTTCGACGATCTGCACCTTAGGTCGCACCGCGAGCGCGCTGCTCGACACCCCGCGGAGCGGCACGTTGGCGTCGCTCGGGTCCTTCTTGGTCGGGTGTCCGACGATCACGAACAGTTCCGGCGAGGCGACCGGACCGCGTTCGTTGCGGGCGATCCCCGGCGTGTCCATGATCAGGCGCGCGTTGTCTCCGCTCAGGCCGCTGGTCATTTCGGTGTCGCTGCCGGCGCGCATCACGATGACGGTCTGGGGATCGCCGACCCCGGACATCGCCGCTTTGAAGCCTTCGCCAATCGACAGCACGCCGAGAAACACGATCACGACTCCGGCGATGCCGACGATGGCGACCACCGAGGAACCGAGCCGCTGCGTGATCGACCGCAGGTTGACCGACGTCACCGCGAGAATCTGGGAGAACATCAGTTCCTCCTCAATGCGTCGACGATGCGCAGGCGGCCGGCCTGCCACGCGGGAATCGCGCCGGCGGCAAACCCGAGCGCGAGCACCATCGCCGCGCCGATCAGCAGATCCCGTGTCGGCAGGTAAAACGCCGGCAGGAAGGAGCCCGTGGGATCGCCGAGCGACACCAGGTACCAGCCGACCGCGAGCCCGGCGAAACCACCGACGATGGCGATCACGCACGATTCCATCAGCACCATCCACAGCACGCGCCCGTCGCCGAAGCCGAGGGTCTTGAGCACGGCCATCTCACCGGTGCGCTCGCGGATCGACTGCGCCATCGTGTTCGCCGTCACCAGCAGCATCATGAAGATCGCCGCGCTGGCGATCAGCTGCGTGATCAGGCTGATGTTCCCGACCTGCTTCGCCCACCCCGCGACGAACGCCTTTTCGCTGTCGGTCTTGGTTTCAGTCTGCGAGTTGGCGAACATCTCGTCGATTTTCTTCGCGACCACGGGCGCCTGGTCCGGGTCCTCGGTCCTGATGACGTACCAGCCGACCAGGTCACGGAACCCGCTGTTACGCAGCACTTCGTTCAAGTAGTTGTAGTGAAAGAACAGCTGTGTCTTGTCGGTGCCCTTGATGGGGGAGTCGTAGATTCCGGAAATGTTGAACTCCCAGCCCAGCCCGTCGGGACGACGGAAGATCGTCGCCTGGAGCGGCACCCGGTCACCGACCTTCCAGCCAAACCGCTTCGCCGTGTCGGCGCCGACGATCGCGCCCTGGCGATCCGCCAGCCAGGCTTTCCTCTGTTCGTCCGGCAGGTTGAACTCGGGGTACATGCGGAGCCAGGTTTCGGGATCGACCGCCATGTTGGGAAACTGGTTCCGGGTTTCCCGGTAGTAGGCGCCGAACCAGTTCGCGTGCGTGACCTCCTTGACCCCGGCGATCGCGCTCAGCTTCGCGCCATAGTTCGAGGGGATCGGCATGATCAGCGAGATCTTGTTGAGCACCATCAGCCGATCGGCGCCCGCCAGCTCGACGCCCATGTTGAAGGCGCTCCGTACCGCCATCAGATAACCGAACAGCACGAACGCGACGAAAATCGAGAGCAGGGTGAAGGTCGTCCGGATCTTCCGGCGCAGCAGGTTCCGCCAGACGATGTGCAGGAACTTCACGCCACACCTTCCTGCACGAGCACGCCCTTCTCGAGGTGCAGCGTACGCTTGGCGCGACCCGCCGCGACCGGGTCGTGCGTCACCATGACGATGGTCTTGTTGTGCTCCCGGTTGAGCGCTTCGAGCAGGTCGAGAATCTCGTCGCCAGATTTGCGATCGAGGTCGCCGGTCGGCTCGTCGCACAGCAGCAGCGTCGGGTCGGTGACGATCGCCCGCGCGATGCCGACCCGCTGTTCCTGGCCGCCCGAGAGCTGGCGGGGATAGTGGTGCATGCGATCGCCGAGGCCGACCACCGACAGCGCCACCGACACGCGCTTCTGCCGGTCGGCCTTGCCGAGCTTGGTGAGGAGCAGCGGCAACTCCACGTTGCGCGCGGCCGTCAGCACCGGCAGCAGGTTATACAGCTGGAACACGAAGCCGACGTGCCGGGCCCGCCAGGCCGACAGCTTCGCGCCCGATAGCTTGTCGATCCGGTCGCCCGCCACGGAGATCGAGCCCTCGCTCGGCGTATCGAGCCCGCCGATCAGGTTCAGCAGCGTGGTCTTGCCCGAGCCCGACGGACCCATCAGCGACAGGTAGTCCCCTTCGGGAATGTCCAGGTTGACTCCCTGCAGCACGTCGATACGCTCGCCGCCGCGCTGGAACACCTTGTGCAGATCGCGAACCGAGACGAGAGAATTCGACATCATTGCACCTTCACCTTGTCGCCGTCCTTGAGTGTGGCGGGGCCCTCGACGACCACCCGCTCGCCGGCACTCACACCCGACCGCACTTCCATCTGATCGCCGCTCGCGTCGCCGACGCTGACGGCCCGCCGCTCGATCCGGTTCATTGTCACGACGAACACGATCGGCTTGCCGCTCTCGGAGCGGATCGCCGACTTGGGCACCATCACCGCCGCGACGGCCGTGGCCGCGGGCCCCGCGCCGGCGGCCGGCTGGTCGCGCAGGAACGACACCTTGACGCCCATGTCGGGCAGGATCCTCGGGTCCAGCGCGTCGAACGCGATCCGCACCCGGACCGTCGCCTTCTGCCGGTCGGCCGTCGGAATCGTGGTGATCACCCGCGCCGGGATCCGCCAGTCCTGATAGGCATCCAGCACCGCCTCGACCTTCTGGCCCGGGGTGACCCGGCCGATGAACGTCTCGTTCACGTCCACCTCGATCTCGAGCGAGGACATGTCGACAATCGTGCCAATGCCGGTGCGGGTGAATCCGCCGCCCGCCGACACCGGCGAGATCATCTCGCCCGGCTGCGCGTCCTTGGAGATGGCGACCCCGCTGAACGGCGCTCGCACCACCATGTCGGTCAGGTTGGTCTTCTGGAGGTTGACCTGGCTCTCTGACACGAGCACCTGCTGCTGCGCGTAGGCGATGCGCGCCTTGAGCGCGTCCACTTCGGACTGGGCTTCGTCGAGCTCGGCGCGGCCGACCACCCCTTCCTTGAGCAGCTGCTGCCGCCGCCCCAGGGTCAATTCCGCCTGGCGGAGCCGGGCCTGGTCCTCGGCGAAGTTCTTCCGCGAGGAGGCCAGCTGCGCCTCGGCAAAGGCCAGCGCCGCGCGCGGCTGCGAGTCGTCGAGGTGCGCGAGGATCTGTCCGGCCTTCACCGGCTGGCCCTCTTCGATCAGGACGTCGAGCACCTTGCCGGTCACTTTGGACGACACGGTCGCCCGCCGTCGTGCGGTGACGTACCCCGAGGCGTTCAGCACGGCGCCGGGGGCCGAGGCTGCGCCGGCCTTGACCGTGGCCTGCGCCACCTTCACCGGGGCGGCCTGGAGCGCCGTGGACCAATACCATGCCCCCGCGGCAGCACCGCCCAGGAGCAGCAACCCCAGCATGATGACCACGGGTTTGCTGCGGCGGCCGCCGCGGTCCTCGTGCGGGATGCGCAGCGCGGCCAGATCTTTGGACAAATCGGTCATGGAGTGCTGATGGCCTATTGATGAATGCCGGGTGCCGAGCTCACAGTATAGACAATACGGTTGCGGCGGTCAGGGTGGGTCACGGCGCCCGGCCAGCGGTGGACCGGTCCCGGTAAACGGCGCGTCGGTACCGTTCTGGCGCAGATTTGGAGGAGGGGGATGGACGAGTCGATGAGGTCGATCGCGGCCGGCAACGCCGTGCCGGCTACTTCCAGGTCCCCGGCACCCATCCGCGCGTCAGGTAATCCATCATCGTCAGGCCGAACAGGATGATCAGCCAGACGAATCCAGACGCCGCGACGACCCAGGTCAGCCGCGTGCTCCAGCGCACATGCATGAAGAAGAGGATGACCAGCAGCGCCTTCGTCATCGCGATGCCGAGCATGAGCACGTTGTTGAGCGCCCCGAGGTCGACGAACGCCACCGCCACCGTCAACCCGGTGCCGACCAGCAGCGCCAGGAAGACGAAGTAATACATGCTCTTGGGTGCGACGTGGCCCGACATCAAATAACTCCCAAAACCTAAAGCCTAAAGCCCAAAGCCCAACTACGCCGCATGGTAATGCCGGCCGATCAGATACAGCAGCGGGAACAGGAAGATCCACACGATATCGACGAAGTGCCAATACAGACCGGTGACTTCGACGGGCGTGTAGTACTCGCGATTGTAGGTCCGCTTCCACGCCATGATGGTCAGCCAGGTCATGATGCCCAGCCCGATCACCATGTGCAGCGCGTGCAGGCCGGTCATCGCGAAATACAGCGAGTAGAACTGCTCCGCCGGCTTGGGGTAGAGCCCCTCCCACTGGAAGTACGGGCCGGGGACGATGTGGTCGCGGAACTTCTCGGTGTATTCGATCGCCTTGATGCCGAGGAACGCGGCGCCGAGAATCATCGTCGCGACGAGGTAGCCGACCTGGGTGTTGCGCGGCTGGCTGGTCTGCGCGGCGCGGACCGCGAGCGCCATGGTCAGCGAACTGATGATCAGGACGGCGGTGTTGACCGTGCCCCAGATGACGTTGAGGTGATGGCTGGCTTCCTGGAAGCCGAGCGGCGACTGGTGGCGGTAGACCAGGTAGGCCATGAACAGTCCGCCGAAGAACATGATCTCGGTGACCAGGAAGGTCCACATGCCCAGCGTGGAGGCTTCCATCTGCTGCGCCATGTTGTCGAAATGGTGCTGCAGGTAGGGGTGATGCGGGGTGTGGCCTTGCGCGGGCGGCTGGATCGCCACCGGCGCCGGGTATTGCGGGAACTGTTGGTCTTCAGACAATGCCGACCTCATGGCTCGGAGCGTACTGGTGCGTCCCGTGCGTCACGATGGGCGTCGCCTCGAAGTTCTCCGTCGGCGGCGGCGAGGGAATCTCCCACTCGAGTCCGCGCGCCCCCCACGGATTCGGTCCGGCGAGCGGCGCGTACTTCAGCGACCAGGTGAAGTAGATCATCGGGATGAGATAGCCGACACCCAGGATCGTCGCGCCGGCGGTCGAGAGCACGTTGTAGATCTGGAACTCCGGGGCGTACATCGCATAGCGGCGGGGCATGCCCAGGTAGCCCACGATGAACTGCGGGAAGAACGTCAGGTTGAAGCCGATGAAGATGTTCAGGCAGGCGAACTTGGCCCAGCCTTCCGGGTACATCCGGCCGGT
>JBKJRJ010000078.1:0-3261 GCA_046594705.1 Vicinamibacterales bacterium | reverse complement strand
GATCGACGTCGATCCGGCGCGGCTGACGATCACATCGGCCGCTTTCATTTCCCGGTCCATGGCGTAGAGGAACGGTTCGACGCGGGCCTCGAGCCCGGCGTCCCGGTAGGCGCGCCGTACGAGTTCCACATCGCGCTCTCCGGTCTGATGCGTGATGTCCACGCCGCCATGGGTTGCCAGCCGCGGCGCCGCCTCCACCATGGCCAGGTTGATGGCGTGCGCGCCCTGGGAGCCGCCAAAGATCAGAACCCTGGGGCGCCGCACGGCGCCGTCGCTTGCGCCGTCAGGCGGAAGCTCCTCGGAAAAAAACTCGGGACGTACCGGGTTGCCTGCGACAAATCCCCTCCTGCCAAAGAAGGACAAGGTCGAATCGAACGTCACTGCCGCCGCGCTGACTACTCGCGCCAGGATCCGGTTGGTCAGTCCGGGGACCGCGTTCTGCTCCGCGAGCAGCGTCGGCAGCCCCCGCAGCGCCGCGAGCATCACGACCGGCCCCGAGCTGTAGCCGCCGACGCCGATCACCAGGTCGGGCTGGCGGCGGGAAATGATCCGCCAGGCGTCCGCGAAGCTGACGGGCAGGAGCGCGATCCCCCGCGCGATCGCGATCGGGGACCGTCCCTTCAGCCCGGCGCTGCGCAGCAAGTCGAGCGCAAAGCCTTCCCGCGGCACCAGCCGCGCCTCGATGCCGCGCGCCGTCCCCGCGAACGACACCGCCGCGCCGGGACGCCGCGCCAGCAGCTCGCGCGCGATCGCGATCCCGGGGAAGAGATGCCCGCCGGTCCCGCCTCCGGCAATCACGACGCGGGGTCCGCTCGAGGGGGTCATGCATTCGCCGTCAATTCCGTGGTGACGACGTGCGACGCCGACGCGTGCTGCGAGACGTTCAGCAGGATCCCCATGCCGACCATGCTCATGAGCAGCGACGAGCCGCCAAAGCTCACGAACGGCAGCGGAATGCCCTTGGTCGGCAGCAGACCGAGCACCACGCTGATGTTGAAGAAGGCCTGGACGACGATCATCGCGGTCAGCCCGAGCGCGAGGAACGCGCCGAACCGATCCGGGGCGCGCAGCGACGTCCGCAGCCCGCGCCACGCGATGATGCAGAAACACGCCAGGACCAGGGTGGCGCCGAGCAGGCCCAGCTCCTCACCGATCACCGCGTAGATAAAATCGGTATGCGGATACGGCAGGTAGAACAGCTTCTGTACGCCCGCCATCAGGCCCCGGCCGAACATCCCGCCGGTGCCCACCGCGATCAGCGACTGGATCACCTGGAACCCGTCGCCGAGCGGATCCTCCCAGGGGTTGAGGAACACCATCATGCGGCGGCGGCGGTAGTCCGCGCTCATCAGCACGACCGTGGCCGCGGGAATCGCCACCAGCAGCAGCCCGATGATGTAGCGGTAGTTGAGACCGGCGGCGAAGATCATCGCGGCGACGATCACGATGATGGACAGCGCGGTGCCCAGATCCGGCTGAAGCATGATCAGCCCGACGACGCCCCCGAGCACGATCGCGACCGGCAGCAGCGAGAAGCGCAGGTCGTCGATGCGGTCCATCCGCCGCTCGAGCACCGCCGCGACGAAGAACACCACGACGATCTTGGCGAATTCCGACGGCTGTACGCCGATGCCCGCGATACCGAACCAGCGCCGCGCCCCGTTGATCCGCGGCCCGAACAGCACCGCGACCAGGGCGAAGGTGACCAGGCCGAGGCCGGTCCAGAGCACGAGCGGCTGCCGGTAATGCCGGTAGTCCACCCGCATCAGCAACGGCATCAGCGCCAGCCCGAGCAGCGCGAACGTCGCCTGCTTCCACAGGAAATAGGACGGCCGCTGGCCGTACTGCTCCAGCCCGATGACCGCCGAGGAGCTGTAGACCATGACAAGGCTCGCGCACACCAGCGCCAGCGTGGCGGTGAACAGGAACTTGTCCGATTTGAGTTTCCGGGCCATGCGATCTACAGTTCCGCCCCGTCGGGGCCGACACATACTTTGGCTTCAGGCTTCAGGCTTTAGGCTTTAGGCGTCAGGGGCTTGGCGAAGCCACCCAAAGCCAAAGGCCCAAAGCCCAATGCCCACAGCCTGTTTCTCGAGTCGTCATCAGTCCGGTCAGAAGGGAAGACACCGACCTCGCAGACCGGGGCAGCCTGCGTTCCCAGCGGCCAGCTCTTCTCCGTCCCGACCGGACTGATGACGACTCAACCGTGATCGGCAGGGGCTCACTGAGCCCGTGCGATCACTGCTCCCGCGTTTCGCTCCACTCCTCGGCCAAACGGCGGACTTCTCGCTTGAACACGAGGCCCCGCTCGGCGTAATTCACGAACATGTCGAAACTGGCGCAGGCCGGCGCCAGCAGTACCGTGTGTCCCGGCAGCGCGACGGCGAACGCCGTGCGTACCGCCGCGACCATGTCGGCCGCGTCGAGCACGGGCAGATGGGGATCCAGCGCCTCGTGGATGAGCGGCGCCGCCTCCCCGATCGCCACCACCCGCGCCCCGCGTGCCTGCAACGCCTCGCGCAGATCGCCGAAATCCCCCCCCTTGAACTTGCCGCCCGCGATGACGACCAGGCCGGGACCGAAGCTCTCCACCGCGCGCAACGCGGCCTCGATGTTGGTGGCCTTCGAATCGTTCACGAAGCGGACGCCGGCCAGTTCGGTCACCGGCTCCAGCGCGTGCTCCAGGCCGGTGAACCCCTCGACCGCGCGGGTCATCGCCTCGGGTTCGACGCCCGCCAGCCACGCCACCGCCGCGGCCGCCGCGACATCGGCGAGCAGATGGCGGCCGAGCAGCTTGATCGCCGAGACCGGTACCAGCACCTGGTCTCCTTCTTCCGTGCGCCGCACGATGGCGTCGCCCGCCACCAGCACGCCTTCGGGCAGACTGCGCTCGACGGCGAACAGCAGCCGTTGGGACCGCGCGTCCTGCGCCAGCGAGTGCGAGGCCTGGTCGTCGGCGTTCAGCACCGCCCAATCGCCGGCCGCCTGATTCGCGAAGACCCGTGCCTTCGCCGCGGCGTACTCCGCGATGTCCGCGTGGCGATCGAGATGATCCGGGGAGAAGTTCAGGAGCACGGCAATCCAGGGGTGAAACGTCTTGGCGCTCTCGAGCTGAAAACTGCTCGCTTCGATGACGTGGATGGTGTCCGCGGTGGACTCGTCGACCTGCGCGCTGAGCGCGAGGCCGATGTTGCCGCCGACCAGCACGTGGTGGCCGCCGGCCTCCAGCATCCGTCCCGTCAGCGTCGTCGTCGTCGACTT
>JBKJRJ010000228.1:0-7588 GCA_046594705.1 Vicinamibacterales bacterium | reverse complement strand
GCCGGGCAGCGACGCGAGATCGGGCCAGACGCGATGCGCGACCAGGTGGACCTCCCGGCCGGAGACGGCCAGGTAACGCGCCAGCGCATGGTTCGCGCGATCCATGCCGCCCTGCGGGGTGAAATCGCCGGAGGCCAGGGCCCACCGCGTCATGCGCCGCGCACGCCGTAGCGGGAAGCCACCCCGTGCAGCGCGCCCGCGAGGAACCAGTATTGAATGCCAACCTGCGCCACAAACGGCGTGAAGCTGACGATCATGATGGACGGCCCGAGACCGGCGGCAAGGATGACGGCGGCGCAGATCGCCAGCCGTGGAAACTGCGTGGCCTGCGCGATCCGGTATTGGCTCAGCGTCGTCACCAGCAGCGCCCCGACGTAGACGAACACCATAACGACCCCGCCGTCGATCATCCATCCGGTGAACTGGATCTCGGCCCAGATCCCCGAGCTGGTTGGATTGCTCGATCCGAAGTAACCCGCAGCCATGCCCCACCGGCCGAGGCCGGCCCCGAGTGGGTACTGAAACAGCAGATCGTAGAAGGTATAGCTGAGCAAGTCTCCGCGCGCGCCCTTGTAAACCGTCAGCGGATCGGCGGCGAACAGCGAGTTGACGCGCTCGGTGATGGCCGCGCCTCCGAGTGCCACGGCCAGTGACAGCGCGACGAGCACGACGCCCCCCGCCAGAACGGTGAACTGCGTCGCCCTGGCCGCCCGCCCCTGCCGCATCGCGACGAGCGCGTAGACAGCCATCATCAGGACGGTCGCGACCAGGCTGATGCGAACCTGGCTCAGGTAAATGGCCGCGAGCCCGGCGCCCGCGATGCTGAGCGAGACCGCCCGCTTCCAGGCCGGAATGGCGCTGACCGCGAATATCACGCCGAGCAGCGCGGCGAAACTTGCGGGTCCCGCGACCGCCCCGGGCGTATCGAACAGCCCCGGCGGGCGGATGATGCGCTGCCCCTGGGCGCCGATGTAGGTCACCGCGCCGAGGCCCACTTCCCCGCCCGTCATGATGCGGGAGAACTCCGCCGGCATCCAGCGCGCGGGATCGTAGACCTGCAGCACCCCGACCACCGCGTTCGCCCCAGAGCACAACAGGAGGATCCAGATGATTCGCGCCAGCTGCTCGGGCGACTTCACGAACTCGGGCGCCCAGAAGAGAGGCGCCAGCACCGCGAAGTACACGGCCATGTGGGCGATGCCGGCCACCAGTGACGAGGTCTCGGGGTGGAACAGCATCAGCGCGAGCAGCGACATGATGGCGGCGACCCAGGGCTGCACCGGCGAGCGCGGCGCCTGCGTGGACGATTCGACCTGATACCAGGCGAAGGCCCCGAGGCTGATGGCGAACGCGCTGAAGCGGATGGGCAGCCGGAACGCCTGGCTGCCAGGCAAGTACAGCAGCGCCGGCAGCGCCGTCTGGCTGATGATGAAGATCTCGGCGAACCCCCAGGGGATGCGCGACTGGACGGCGTGACCGTCGAACGGAACGGCCCGTGCTTCAATGGCGGACATGATGGGTCACGCGCGCGCGCGCCTCCTGATACACGTCGATGAACGCGCGCGTGAACACGGCAGGATCGAACCTTCGAAGCGCCGACTGGCGCGCCGCCGCGCCCAGCCGCGTCCGCAGCGCCGGGTCACCGGCCAGACGCGCGATGCAGGCCGCCAGGCCGTCGGCGTCTCCCGGCATGTGTGTCAGCGCATCCACGCCGTCGCGGACGAGTTCCTGCGCGCCGCCGGCAGCGCTTGCCACGACGGCGCGGGCCATCGCCATGCCTTCCGCGATCACCAGGCCGAACGGCTCGGGCTGCGTGCTCGCATGCACCACGATATCCAGCGCCCGCATCGCCGCCGCCGGCCGATCGACGAACCCAGTCAAGCCGACGCGGCCGGCGAGCCCTGACGACACAATCACCGACTCCAGTTCGGCGCGGGTGTGCTGGCTGCCCGCCGTGTCATAGAGCGCCCCGCCGACGATATACCCTCGAACCGGTGTGGTTGCGGCGACGCGGCGCAGCGCCTCGAGAAACGTGCCGTGTCCTTTCCAGCGTCCGTAGGTCGCCACCAGACCGACCTTCACCGTGCCCGGTTGGGCCGGCGAAAGCCCGCACAACGCATCGAGGTCGGCGGTGACGCCTTCGGGGGCAAACTCCTCAGCATCCACCGCGTTGTAAATCCGGGTGACGGGCGCGGCGTCGCCGAGCACTGACGCCACATCGGCCAAGACGCTCTCGGAATTGGCGACGATAGCGGCGCATCGCGAGACATAGCGGCCAAGCAATGCCCGGCTGATTGGCCGCCGGGCGACGTACTCGTGCAGATGCCACACCACGGCAACTCCGGGGGGCGCCGCGCGGGCGCCGAGCACATGCAGTTTGAAGCCGTTGGTATGCAAAATGTCTGGCGCCAGGTCGCCCAGCAGCCGCGCCAGTCGGCGGCTGTAGGGGCCGACACTGCCGGCGGCCATCATGAGCGCGGTCCCCCGGCTGACCAGATCGGCGGCCCCGTGTCCGGACGTTTCGCCCAGCCGGGCCAGCCGCGCGGGCAACGGCAGCAGGTGGACGCTGGCCCCGCAGGCGCGCGCCGCCGTCGCCAAAGGACCGTCACGCGGGACGACCAGGTCGAGCCGCCACGAAGGCACCTGACGGCGCAGCCCGCGCATCAGCTCGAGCAGGCTGACCTCGGAGCCGCCCATGGCCGACGACACGCTGAGAAAGGCGACGCGCATGTCGCCGGCGACCGTGGTGAGCATCACTTGCGCCCCACGATCACGAGATTGTCCGAGAGCCGTCGTGGCGCCAGCCCCGCAACGGCGTCCGGGTAGTGCCACGCACTGAGCGGCAGTCGGCCGAGACAGGTGTAGGTGACCGCGAGGTCGCGGAGGCCGCACTCCGTCATGATCCGTCGCAGATCGATCTCGAGCAACGCCGTGCGGTGCGCGGGATAGGACGTCTCCTGGAACGCCGAGAACTGTCCCTTTACGACCAGCGTCAACAAGCTCAGCGCGCTCAACTGATTCGGCGTCGTCACGACGACCCATCCGCCGGGCCGGACGATGCGCGCGAGCTCGCGAACGAACGCGCGTGGATTCTCGAGGTGCTCGATCACTTCAACGGCCGCGGCGGCGTCCACGGCGGCATCCGGCAGCGGCAGCACGGTCGCGTCGAGATCGCCGGCGTGGAACTCCACGTCGGGGGGCAGCCCCTCGTAGCGCACCGCGTCCACTCCGATGCATGAGGCAAACGGTCCGCGCAGGGCCTGCCAGAGATCTCCCCGCCCGCACCCGACATCGGCGAGCACGCCGCCGGCGCCCCGCGCGGCGAGTACGGCCGCGACGGTCTGGTAGATGCGCTGGTGGCTGCGCCCGAGGCTCTGCCGCGCGCGCTGCTCGACCGCGTGAACCGTGTCGATCGTCATGCGGCGGACGTGCGATCGATCTGCGCGCGCACCAGTGCAGCGAGATCGGCCAGCCGTGCTCGTGGATCGCTGACGCGGCGTGCCTGTGCCGGTCCCTCCTGCGATAGTTCCGCGCGGCGGGCCGGCGCGTCGATCAGACCCTGGAGCGCGTCGGCGACCAGCGCGGGGGACGCCTCGCGGACCAGGACGCCGCACCGCTCGGTGACGATTTCGAGCGCCCCGCCCGCCGCCGTCGTGACCACCGGAACCCCGGCCGCGAGCGCCTCGACGAACGCAATGCCAAACGGCTCGGGGGCGGTATTGGGCTGACAGTAGATGTCGGCGGCGGCCATCAGCCGCGGCACGTCGCCGCGCTGCCCGAGCAGGCGAACGCGGCCCGACACGGCGGCGCTCGACGCCATCCGCGACAGCTCGTCGAAGTAGGCCGCCTCCTCCGGGCGCTGCGGCCCGCCCGCGATCCAGACCGCGACGTGACCGCGCAGACGTTCGGTCGCGCGTAATAGTACCCGCTGGCCTTTCCACTCTTCGAGGCGACTCGCCAGCAAAATCACGGTGGTGTCGTCGGCGGCCCCGAGTTCCGCGCGCAACAGCCGCCGTTCGGCCGCCGGCACGACAGGGGCGGCCAGCACCGGCGGATGGACGATATCCCTCGGCACTCCGGGCAGCCATCGCGCCACGGCCTCGGCGGTGTGCCGGCTGTTGCAGATGACGCGGGCCGGCGCCGCGCGGGCCAGCTTCCGTTCCGGCCACGCGTCGGGCTGCGGCGCGTCGTGGGCCCACAGCATGAGCGTCCGACCGGCACGGCGGGCCACCGGGGTGGCCAGGGCGCCGGACCACGGCGCATGACAGATGACCGCGTCATGCCGGCCCGCCGCCAGCACCCGATCAAGCGCACGACGCGCCTGCCACACCATGTCGGGGCGCCTGAACCGGACGTCGCCGAGGATCTCGGGGACTGCCCCTGAGGCCCGCAGCTCGGAGGCGAGACGTGCGTCAAAGCTCACGGCCACGTCGTGCGCGCAGTCGGCCTCCTGGGCCGACACGATCGCCAGGATCATGCGCTCGACACCGCCGAACAGATTCCCGGCCGTGACGTGCAGGATGCGCAGGACCGCTGGCTTCATCGTCTAGAAGAGCCGCTTCTTCACGCGCAGGATGTCGTTGGCCAGCACGATGTCGGTTTTCTTGGCGTTTTTGGTCAGCACCTTGCCGTTCCGCTCGATCTCGATTTTTCCGGCACGCTCCGTCCGCCCGCCCGCCAGCGTGAGGGCGCGCTCCACCGTCAGCCCGTCTTCCCAGGTGTAGCTGGCCGGGGTCCTCACCTCGCCATTGACATAGAAGTTCTCGGCCTTCGGCACCATCACGGTGTCGCCGTCTTTCAGCAGGATCCCCTGTGCCTGGCCCGACTCGATGTCTTTGCGCAGAACCTTGATCGTTTCGGTCGTGCCGTTGGGGCCGCGCCGGCTGATGATCACGTAGGAACCGGCGTCGAGCAGCATCGAGCCGGCCTTCGCCAGCGCCGTCGTCACCGATACGTTGCCTTCGAGCGGATACTCCGCGGGCGCGCGGACGTAGCCCTGGACGCTGATGGTCTTGCTCCGGTATTTCGTGATCTCGACGCTGACCGACGGGTTGACGATTAGGTCTTTCGCCAGCCGGTCGCGGATCTCCTTCTCGACCGTGCGCGCCGACTGCCCGGCAACCTTAATCCTGCCGAGGTAGGGCATGTCGATGGTGCCATCGTTGTCGACCGTGGCCCCGATACGCGAGAAGTCGAGTTCGTTGAACACGGTGACGTTCAACACGTCAGCGACACCGATGATGTAGTCCTCCGCCACCGCGGACGCCGCGGCGGGGCGAGGCGCGGCAGGCGGCGAGGCCGGCTGAGTGGCTTGTCCAAGCAGCAAGAGAAACGCAATCGTAATCATGACGTCAGTCCCCAGGTCAATCCGGCAAAGAGGCGATGGTTGCGGTAAGTGCGTTCGATGTCCCGATCCGAGTCACGGCGGGACCATTCGACGTTGACGCCGAAGCGCGCGCGTTCGGAGAACCGGTAGCCCACCCCGCCGCCGTAGACTGTCAGCACGTCGAGTCCCGCGGGGACGCCGGAGATGGTGTAATCCATGCGGTGACGCGCGCCGGTGCCGCGTACGTCGATCGGCCCGGCCAGCAGGACCGTGTAGGTCAGCGTCGCGCCGGTGCCAAGGTAGTAGGCGGTGTCGACGTCATACGACGTCTGCACGTCGCGGACGAAGGTTCCGGAGAGCTTGTGCCGCACGGCCAGGGTCGCCCCGATGGTGGCCGTCCCGACGACGCCGCTGTAATCGGGCAGCGTCGGCGACAGTGTGTGAAAGCGCCGGTAGCCGACGGTGGCAGATCCCTCGAGCAGGCCGCCGGGGGTGAAGGCGAACGTGGGAGAGACCCGCCACGAGTCCGCGTCGCGATCAGCGGAGAACGCGAAGCGCTGCTGCTCGCGGGCCAACGCCAGCGTAAAGGTGGTGATCGGCGTCAGCGTCACCCCGAGACCGACGTCGATCGCCCGCCTCCTGCCGTTGAAGCTCTGCCGCAGGTCGGCGCCACGAAACTCCGTGTCCGGCTCATACGCGATTTTGCCCTGCGTGCCGCTGACCAGCAGGATTGTCCGCGAAGCGAGTTTCAGCGACACGCCTGCCTGATAGACGAGATCCCTGTGCCGTGCGCGCTCGTCCACTTCGGCGTTCACCCGGTTCCTGCTGTTCAGACCCGAGGCGCTGAGGAAAGGTTTGAACCCGCCGAGATCGACATCGAGGCGCGCCGACGAGGAGGTGTTGGTACCGCGCTCGCTCTTGTAAGTGCGGTAGTAGACATAGTCGGTCACGGTCCCGTAGGCGACCCGCAGGCGGCCCATGCGGAACAGCACGTCAGCGCGCGGGCTCAGCGTGAAGGTGAAGTCCCGCTTCGCATTCGTGGACTCGTTGAACACGTTGTCGTCGACCCCCATGTCTCGCAGGAGGAGGCTCGGGGAAATTCGAAAAGGGCCGAGCGTGACGGTACCGGGCGGAACCGGGTCGGAGGTCTGCGCCCTCGCGGTGCCCACGCCCCCGAGTCCAGCGATCACGGCAGCGGCGGTGACGATCTGAAGCAAGCGTGCAGTCATGACGCGAGAGGCGCCCCCACGCGCCGCATGATACCGAGCTGACGAGTCTTGCGGTAGAGGTTGGCGCGCTCGATGCCGAGCGTGCGGGCCGCCTCGCTCATGCGCCAGCGATGGCGTTCGAGCACCGAGGCGATGTATTCACGCTCGAACTGGCGGCGCGCTTCACGCAGGCTCACCTGCGGCGCGACCCGGCCGAAGCCGGCGTCGATCGGCAGGTAGGCGAGCACATCCTCCTGCCTGATGGCTCCGGCCGGGGCTGCGCGCAGCACGCGATCCAGCACGGCACGCAGCTCGTCGAGGTTGCCGGGCCATGCCGGGGCCGACAGCACCGTCAGCGCCGCCTGCGTGAAGACCGGCGACTCACCGCCGCGCAGGAGCGCCGCGATCCGGACGGCGAATTCCGGGATGTCTTCGGCCCTTTCTCGCAGGGCGGGAACCGCGATGCAGGTCTGGGAGAGGCGGCGAAAGAGGTCTGAGCGGAAGTGTCCCTCGCCCACGTCGACCGCGACCGACGCGGGCGCGTTCCCGATGATCCGCCCCCGCACCGCCGTCCGTCGTCCGCCGGCGCTGACTTCCTGATCGCGGATGACGCGCGCCAGCCGGCGCTGCGTCGCCGCGGGCAGGTCAAGCATGTGCTTCAGGTAGAGCGTGCCACCCTTGGCGCGCAGCAATGCCGATGACGAGGTGACGGCGTCGAGCTCCTGCGCGCCGGCACGCGCCCGCGCGCCGAACAGCTGGCGATCGATCGCCTGTGCGTCCGCCGCGGCGCAGTCGATGACCAGGAAGGGCGCCGCGGGACGGCTCCGCTCATGGATGGCCCGCGCAATCGCGTCAGTGTCGAACCCGAAGTCCGCCACGATCAGCACCGGCGACGCTCCCAGCACCGCGGCCTGAAACGCGGCGCGCGCTCGTTCCGCGGCCGCCGACGGGCCGGCCAGCGGCAGGGGCCACTGATCCCTGAGGTGTGTAGTCATGAATGAAACCTGATGGATGGAGCTTCGCTCCGTCAGTCACGGAAGTGACCGAGGCGGAG
>JBKJRJ010000347.1:0-6884 GCA_046594705.1 Vicinamibacterales bacterium | reverse complement strand
CGGTCGGGTTCGGCGAAGCAGAAGAGGCATCCGCCGCCGCCGGCGCCGCACACCTTGCCGCTCGCCGCGCCGGCCGCGCGTGCGGCGGCGAGCATCGCGTCGATGTCAGGAGTCGTCACGCCCGGCGCCAGTTTCTTGCGGTTGTCCCACTCGGCCGCGATCTGGCGTCCGACCTCCGGCCAGTCGCGGCGCTCGAGTGCCGCGCGCATGGCACCCGCGATGTCGCGGATGCGCGCGAAGGCGAGCTGCACGCCGGCGTCACCGTCGATGTGGCGCTTGGTGACGTCCCAGTTGTTGATGCCCGAGTTGCGCGAGGCGTTGGTATAGGCGAGCGCGAGCCGCTGCTGCAGCTCCTCCGGCCGGACGTCGAGGCCGACGCGGCGGACGCCGTTGACGCCGAGTTCCACCGCGGAGATCCCGCCGTAGTAGGCGGGCCGGTAGTCCTGCGCGCCGGTCGGCACGTCGATGGCCTGCGCCTCGACGTTCATGGCAATCTGGAAGATCTCGTCGGCCGTGCGGTGGCCGCCGCTCCATGCGTTGAGGGCACCGCACACCGCAATATTGAGGGCCGACGATCCCGCGATGCCGGCCCCGACCGGGGAGTCGGAACGGGTTCGCAGCTCGAGCCCTTCGACCCGGAAATAGTGGAGGATCCGCCCGAGCAGCCGCAGGTCGTGGCCGTCGCGCAGCTGCGACCAGTGCTCCACGTCGACCCGCTCCTGCGAGTCCTCGGAAATGATCACGAGGCGGCGATCGGTGCGGCTGCGGACGTCGCAGCTCGCCCGCAGACTGATCGCGGCGTTCAGCGTTTGCGCGCCGTCGTGGAACAGGTAGAGCGGCCAGATGTCCAGGGTGCCGCCGGCCAGATCGATGCGGGTCGGCGCCGAGGCATGGATATGCACGGCGAAATCATACATCGCCATGCGCTATGATCTGAGCGATGTCCCTCCGCGATATCCGCCGTCAGATCGGCCAGCTCGCCATCGTCGGCTTCAACGGGCACGCCCTGCCCGACGAGGTCCGGATGATCGCGCGCGAGTTCGATCTCGCCGGCGTGATCTTCTTTGCCCGTAACGTGGCGGCGCCGGAGCAGGTGGCCGATCTCTCCCGCGAGACGCAGGAACTGGCGGCCGACGTGCCGCTGTGGGTCAGCGTGGATCAGGAAGGCGGGCGGGTGGCGCGCCTGAAGCGGCCGTTCACCGAATGGCCGCCGATGGCCACGCTCGGGCGTGCGGGCGCGCCTGGCGACGAGAAGCTCGCCGAGCGGTTCGCCGCCGCGCTGGCGACCGAGCTCCACGCGGTCGGCATCTCGATGGATTACACGCCGGTGCTGGACGTCCACACCAATCCCAGCAACCCGGTAATTGGGGACCGTTCGCTGGCGGCGCGCGCCGAGGACGTCGCCCGGCTCGGCACGGCCATCATCCGCACCCTGCAGGGCGCCGGCATTGCCGCCTGCGGCAAGCACTTTCCAGGGCATGGCGACACCAGCACCGACTCGCATGTCGAGATGCCGCTGCTCGACCATCCCCCCGATCGCCTCGACGCGGTGGAGCTGGTGCCGTTCAGGGCGGCCATCGCCGCGGACGTGGCCGCGATCATGACGGCGCATATCCTGATTCCGTCGCTGGACGAGGAGCTGCCCGGCACGCTGTCGCCGCGCATCATCGAGGGCCTGCTGCGCCAGAAGCTGGGCTACCAGGGACTCGTGTTGAGCGACGATCTCGAGATGAAAGCCATCAGCGGACACTACGGTCACAGCGAGGCGACGGTGATGGCGATCGCCGCGGGGTGCGACGCCGTGCTGATGTGCGAGCCCGCACCAGACCAGCAGATGGCAGCGCTCGAGGCGCTGATCCACGCGGTCGAGAAGGGCCGCATTCCCCTCAAGCGTGTCGAGGACGCCATCGCGCGCCACCTGCGCGTCAAGCAGCGCTTCCTTGCCCCGCCGCGCGCGCGCCCCGCGACCGGCGCGGCGCTGCGCGCCATTCTCGGACGCGACGAACATCAGGCGGTCGCCGCGGAGATGGCGAGGTTCGCCTAGCCGCATGCTCAAGCCGCGCGCGCTGCGGCCCGGCGACCGCATCGGCATCGTGTCACCCGCCAGCCCCTTTTCCCGCGAGTCCTTCGAGGCCGGAGTGGCCGAGCTGCGGCGGCTCGGCTACGAAGCGGTCTACGACGAATCAGTGTTCGCGCGCCGGCGCTACACCTCGGGCGACCCGGCCCTCCGGGCCGCCGCCTTCCGCCGCGCCTGGGAGGATCCCTCGATCGCCGCCGTCATGGCGGTGCGGGGCGGCTATGGCAGCGTGCAGCTGCTGCCCCACCTCGATGCCGCCTCGATCCGCCGCACGCCGAAGGCCTTCATTGGTTACAGCGACAACACGTCGCTGCTCGCGTGGCTGACGGGGCAGTGCGGCGTCGTGTCCTTTCACGGCCCCATGCTCGACGGCCGGCTCGCGAAAGGGACGACGGCGTACGACCTCGACACCTTCACGCGCGTCCTGACGCAGGCCGCGCCCGCGGGCCGCATCTCGCATCCGCAGATCGAGACGCTGCGCCCCGGTGACGCCGTGGGCGTCCTGCTCGGCGGCACGCTGACGAACCTGCTGGCGTCCCTCGGCACGCCCTATGCGTTCGACCCGCCGTCCGGCCACGTCCTGTTCATCGACGAGGTGGCGGAACGCCCCTACCGGATCGACCGCATGCTGACGCAGCTCCGGCTGTCCGGCCTCCTCGCGCGCGCCTCCGCGATTGTGTTCGGCGAGCTGCCACGCTGTGACGAGCCGGCCGACGGCGGCCCCGCCATCAAGGCGGTCGTCGCCGATTTGCTCGAGGACTTTCCCGGCCCCGTCCTGTTCGGTTTGCCGTCGGGGCATACCGACGGCGCCTGCATGACGCTGCCGCTGGGCGTGCGTGTTCGCGTCGTCACCGCCGATCCGGCGGTCATCATCGAGGAAGCGGCGGTCGCATGACCATGAAGCGAATTCACCTGATCGGCATATGCGGAACCGCCATGGCGACGCTGGCCGCCATGCTCAAGCGCCGCGGCCACGACGTCCGCGGCTCCGACCAGAACGTCTACCCGCCGATGAGCGATTTCCTGGCGGAGCAGCAGATCACCACCCTCCAGGGCTACCAGGCCGAGCACATCGCTGGTGAGCTCGATCTGGTGGTGGTGGGCAACGCCATCTCGCGGGGCAACCCGGAACTGGAGGAAGTGCTCGATCGCAAGATTCGCTACTGCTCACTACCGGAGGCGGTGCGCGATCATTTTCTGTGGGGCGCCCGGTCCGTCGTGATTGCCGGCACCCACGGCAAGACCACCACCACGTCCCTGACCGGATGGCTGCTGACCCACGGCGGCGCCGACCCCAGCGTCCTCATCGGCGGTATCGCCGACAACTTCGGCGGCAGCTTCCGCATGGGGGGCGGCCGGGAGTTCGTCATCGAAGGAGACGAGTACGACAGCGCCTTCTTCGACAAGACCGCCAAATTCCTGAAGTACCTTCCCGACATCGCGGTCGTCAGCAACCTCGAATACGACCACGCGGACATCTACCCGGACCTCGACGCCATCCGGCTGGCGTTCCAGCGGTTCGTGAACCTCATCCCGCGCCGCGGTCTGCTGCTGCTCGGGGCCGACGATGTGGAGGCGCGCGCGCTGGCCGCGGGCGCGCACAGCCGCGTCGAGACGTTCGGACTCTCCGACGGCGCCGACTGGCAGGCCCACGACCTGAAGGTGGGGGCCGGCTCCACGACCTTCAGCCTGCGGCGAAAAGGACAGCCTGCCGCGGCGTTCGAGGTGCCGCTGCTGGGGGCCTACAACGTCCGCAATGCGCTGGCGGCGATCGCGGTCGGTTCCGCGGTCGGGCTCAGCACCGACACGATGTCGGAAGGCCTGCGACTGTTCAAAGGTGTGCGCCGCCGCATGCAGCTGCGGGGGACGGCCAGCGGCGTGACCGTCTACGACGACTTCGCCCACCATCCCACGGCGATCGCCGAAACGCTCGCCGGCGTGCGGTCGGCCTATCCGGATCGCCGCATCTGGGCGATCTTCGAACCGCGCTCGGCCACCTCGTGCCGCAAGGTGTTCCAGCAGGAGTTCGCCCGCGCCTTCGCCGCGGCGGATCACGTGCTGCTGCCGGCGATCTTCCGGTCCACGCTGCCGGATGATCAGCGTCTGTCGGCCGAGCAGTTGATCACGGACCTCAAGCGCTCCGGCAAGGATGCGCGGTTCATCCCGAAGGTCGATGACATCGTCGGCACGGTGGCGCACGAGGCCCGCGCCGGAGACCTGGTCGTCGTCATGTCGAACGGCGGCTTCGAGAACATCCACCAGAAACTGCTCACCGCGCTCGAGGCGCGCTGAGGCCGGCACCATCATGATCGACGCGCGCGTGCGGCCTGCCGGAGACTCAGCGTGGCTGATCGAGCTGCCCGAGCGGATCGATCCAGCCGTCAACACCCGGGCGATTCACATCGCCCGCGCGGTCGAGGCTTCGGGTCTGCCGCTCACCGATGTCGTGGTCGGTTACCGGTCGGTCATGGTCTACCTCGACCCGCTGTCGGCTCTCGCGGCCGGCGTGGCCGGCCGCCTGCTGGAGATCGCCGGGACCGCGCCGGCAAGCGATGCCGAAGAGGGCCCGCGCCTTTCGGTGCCGGTCTGTTATGACGGGCCCTACGGTCCCGATCTCGCCGAGGTGGCCGCGTTTGCCGGCGGCACCATCGACGACGTGATCGAGAGACATCTGGCCTGCGAGTACCGCGTATTCGTCGTCGGGTTCGTGCCGGGGTTCGCTTATATGGCGCCGGTCGATCCACGGATCGCGGCGCCGCGCCGCAACTCCCCCAGACTCAAGGTGCCCGCCGGCTCGGTGGCGGTCGCGGCCGGCCAGACCGGCGTCTATCCGGCGGAAACCCCTGGGGGCTGGAGCCTGATCGGGCGCTGCCCGGTCAAGCCGTACGATCCCGACCGCGCGGAACCGTTCCTGTTTCATCCCGGCGATCGGGTCCGCTTCACACGCATCTCGGAGTCGGTCTACCGCGCGACGTCGGAGTGGGGTGACGCCTGAACCCGCCACTCCCCGCCGGGAGGCTGACCGTTCTCAAGCCCGGGATGCTGACCACCGTTCAGGATCTGGGACGGCGCGGTTATCAGGGGCTCGGCGTGCCGGTATCGGGTCCGATGGACGCCTACTCGCATCGGCTGGCAAACCAGGTGCTCGGAAACGATCCGATGGCGGCGGCGCTCGAGATCACGCTGCTCGGACCGGAACTGGCGGCCGATGGGGACATCATCTGCGCGATCGCCGGGGCCGAGATTGATGTCATGGTGGACGGAGTCAGGGCGCCGCGCCACCAGCCATTCCGCGTGGCCTCGGGCTCGAAGATCCGCTGCGGCGTCCGCAAGAAGGGGACGCGCCTGTCGCTCGCCGTCGGCGGAGGATTCGACCTGCCGACCACGTTCGGCAGTCGGGCCACTCATCTCGCGAGCCGCATGGGGCCCTTCGGCGGACGCGCGCTGCGCGCGGGCGACGTCTTGCCGGTGGCCCCGGTGGCGGGAGTGACAGGGCCGGAGACCCGCGGCTCGGGTGCGCCGGTCGACCTGCCTGACGGCGGAGCCAACGTGCGCATCGTCCCCGCCGCGCACCGCGAACGGTTTACCGACGACGCATGGGCGTTGCTGGTAGGGGCCCGGTTCATCGTGAGTCCGCAATCCAACCGCATGGGCTATCGGCTCGAAGGCCCGGCGCTGCGGCATGCCGGTGTCGCGGACATCCTCTCGGAAGCCATGCCAATCGGCGTCCTGCAAGTTCCGGCGTCGGGCCAGCCAATCCTGCTGATGGCGGAACGTCAGACGACCGGCGGGTATGCCACGATCGCGAACGTGATCACCGCGGATCTTCCGCTGGCGGGGCAGCTCGGTCCGGGGGACTGGATCGCCTTCACGCCGGTGACGCACGCGGAGGCGCTTGACGCTCTGCGCGCGCGCGAGGCGGCGCTGGCCGGAGAGCCGCGATGAGGGACGCCGACATCGCCGGGCGGCTGGCCGGGGCGGTTGCGCCCGGGCGGGTTCAGCGCGACGCGCCGCTGGCGCCATTGACCACCTTCAAGGTCGGAGGTCCCGCCGACTGGCTGGTCCACGCCCAGCGCGCCGGCGAGGTGACGGCGGCGCTTGCAGTGGCGCGAGACACGGGCCTGGCGGTAACCGTCCTTGGTGGCGGCTCCAACGTGCTGGTCTCGGATGCGGGCGTCCGCGGCATGGTGATCCGGCTTCACGGGGGTGAGGTCACGGCGATCGACGGCGATACGATCCGGGCCGATGGCGGCCTCACCATCAACGGACTGGTGCGCTGGACGATCGGCCGCGGGGTGGCCGGACTGGAGGCCTGGGCCGGGACCCCCGGCACGGTGGGCGGGGCGATCTACGGGAATGCGCACTTCCAGGGCCGTCTCATCGGAGAGCTGGTCGAGAGCGTGGAGGTGGTGAACCCGGCCGGCGCTGTGCGGCCGGTGCGGGTCGCGGCGGCCGACATGGAGTTTGGCTACGACCGTAGCCGTTTGCAGCGGACGCGCGAGGTCCTCCTCTCGGCGGACTTCCGCGTGGGCCGCGGCGAACCTGCCGCGCTGCGGACAATCGCGCGCGGCTCCCTGGCCTACCGGAAGCACACCCAGCCGCTCGAATCCGCGAGCGCGGGCTGCATCTTTCAGAATCCCGATCCCGCCATCGATCGCGTGCCCGACGGGATGCCGAATTCGGCGGGCGCTCTCGTCGATCGTGCCGGACTGAAAGGGAGCCGGGAAGGGGCCGCGCGGGTATCGCCCACGCACGGCAATTTCATCGTCAACGAGGGGGGCGCCGGTGCGGACGACATCCGGCGGCT
>JBKJRJ010000223.1:0-2791 GCA_046594705.1 Vicinamibacterales bacterium | reverse complement strand
GTCGCGCTCTACGTGATGCGGCTGGCCGGGGACGAACCGTACCTGGCATTTTTCGGCGGCGGAGCGGGCCCGGGAGGCATGCGATGAGCGCGGCGTGGAGCGCCTCATGATCGGCCATGCCACGGCGCCCGCGAACGGCCGCTCGACCGCGCTCATCACCGGCGGCACGCGCGGCATCGGCCTCGGCATCGCCCGCGCGCTCGTGCGGGAGGGCTGGAACCTGGTGCTCGGAGGCACGCGCGCCGAAACCCAGGTGGCGCCCGTGCTGGAAGAACTGCGCCAGGCCGGCGTGAGCGTCGGCTACGAGGCCGCCGATCTCGCCAGCGTCGCGGACCGCCTGCGGCTCGTGCATACGTTGCGCGACAAGTACGGCGCGCTAAACGCGCTCGTCAACAACGCCGGCTGCGCGCCGCGCGTGCGCGCCGACCTGCTCGACGCAGACGAGGACAGCTTCGAGGAACTGATGCGAACCAACCTGCAGGGACCGTACTTCCTGACCCAGGCCATCGCGCGCGAACAGGTCCGGCGCCGCCAGAGCGACCCGGCCTTCATCGCGTCCATCGTCTTCATCACCTCGGCCTCGGCCGAACTCGCGTCGGTCAACCGCGGCGAGTACTGCGTCAGCAAGGCGGGCCTGTCGATGGCGGCGCGGCTGTTCGCCCTGCGACTGGCCGCTCACGGCATTCCGGTGTACGAAGTGCGGCCGGGGATCATCGAGACCGACATGACGGCCGCTGTGAAGGACGTCTACGACCGCCGCATCGCCGACGGCTTGATCCCGGAGGGCCGGTGGGGCCGGCCCGAGGACGTGGGGCGGGTGGTCGCGGCGCTGTTGCGAGGCGACGCCCCCTACGCCACCGGGAGTGTCATCAATGTGGACGGCGGTCTGTCGCTGCCACGGTTGTAGATTCACCCGTCTTTTTTCGGCTCGTGACGCGCAATCCATTTCACGATCCGGTCCGCGGCATCCTTCGCGGCGCGGCCCCAGTTCCCCTGGCCGAGCCCCTTCATCTCGGACCGTTTCCCGCCCGCCGAGAGGTTGACGCGAATGATGAAGTCGCCCAGGCCGGTGAGCAGCTTGCCGCCGAACCCGCCCTGCGGCGGCGCGAGCTGCTCGCGGCTGGTGATCTCCACCTGCACCTGCGCGCGCGCTCGGTCGTCCACGATCGTGAGGCCCTTCTTCCTGCGCAGCGCGTCGCGCACCTCGTCAACGGCGTCCAGGCGCCCCTTCTCTTCGTCGGTGTGCTGCCCGCTCGCGGACGTCGCGGTGTAGACGTAGACGCGCACCCCTTCGTCCCGCGTCCAGGGGGCGAACGCGACCATCACGGCAAGGAGCAGACTGGTCGTGGTCATAGGCTCGATTCTACGCGCTCGGACGCGGTAAAGTAGGCCTTGATATGCGCACAACCCTCGCTTCCCTGGCCGTGCTGTTCCTGCTGGTGTCGGCGCCCCGCGCGCAGAGCGCCAAGCCGCTCGACATCTACTTCATCGACGTCGAGGGAGGCCAGGCGACGCTGCTCGTCACCCCCTCTGGCGAGTCCATGCTGATCGACACCGGGTATCCCGGCCTCGAGAACCGCGACGTCAACCGCGTGCTCGCGACCATCAACCACGCCGGCCTCACCAGGCTGGATTACCTGCTCGTCACCCACTACCACAACGACCACGTCGGCAACGCCGCCGCCATTGCGGCGCGCATCCCGGTCGGCACGTTCATCGATCACGGACCGACCGTGGAGACCGACCAGGCGGCGACCGCGTTGTTTCGGACCTACGCCGAGGCTCGTGCGAAGGTCAGACACCTGCTGGTGAAGCCGGGCGACACGGTGCCGATCCGCGATCTCGATTTCACGATCGTCACTGCCGGCGGCGAGCGCCTCAGCCGTCCGCTCGGAGGCCAGGCGGCCGCCAATCCGCTCTGTGCGGCCTTCACGCCCAAGGCCGCCGACCCCTCGGAAAACGCGCGGTCGGTCGGCAGCATGATCGCCTTCGGCCGCTTCCGCATGGTCGACCTCGGCGATCTGACGTGGAACAAGGAACAGGAACTGGTCTGCCCCAACAATCTGCTCGGCACGGTGGACGTCTACCTGACGACTCATCACGGGCTCGCCCAGTCGGGGCCGCCGGTCATCGTTCACGCGCTCAAGCCGCGCGTGGCGATCATGAATAACGGACCGAAGAAGGGGGGCGCGGCCGACGCCATCCAGATCGTCCGCAGCTCGCCGGGGCTCGAAGACCTCTGGCAGCTGCACTACTCGGTTGACGCCGGCAAGGACGCCAACATGCCGGAGCCGATGATCGCGAACCTCGACGAATCGGCGGCGCACCACATCAAGATCTCCGCGCAGCGCGACGGCAGCTTCACGGTCACCAATGCTCGAACCAAGCAAACCAAGGCTTACTCGAAGAAGTAAGCAGCTCGCAATTCACAGTTCGAAGTCGGCGGTTTGAAGTCGGCGGTTTGAAGTCGGCGGTTCGAAGTCGGCGGTTGGAGTCGGCCGTTCGAGTCGACAGGTCGCCGGCGACTACAACCGCGAGCCGCGAGCCGCCTACTGCCTACTGTTTAAAGTTTTCGATCCGATAGAGGTGCGAGCGGGTGCGCAGGTAGAACGCCTTGCCATCGATGGCGGGCGACGCCATGAAGCCCTCGGCAAGCGTGTTCTCGGCGAGCACTTTGAACGCGCGCCCGGCTTCAATCACCGTCGTCTTGCCGTCTTCGCTGAAGAAGTAGACGCGGCCCTCGGCGGCAACCGGTGACGCCGAGTAGCTGTCGGTCAGCCGGGCGGTCCAC
>JBKJRJ010000195.1:0-3195 GCA_046594705.1 Vicinamibacterales bacterium | reverse complement strand
TCTCGGCGTCCGGAGCGCCTCTGGTAACAGCACCACGCTGATGTCCCAGCGGCGACCGCCGTCCTTCTTTTCGGCGACCGCGATCGCCTTGCCATCATCAGACCACGCCGGGAGGGTGAAGTCCCCCTTCAGCAGCCGACGCGCCTGGCGCCCGTCCGCGGCGGCGACCCAGAGATCTCCGAGAGGATGCCGCCGTCGATATCCTGCGCCGCGATCGAGAGCACGTGCTGCCGCTCGACCGCCTGGTCGGACGGCACGGGCGCCGCCAGCCAGGCGAGAGCGGCGAACAGGACCGGCAGGTGCACCATCTTGACTACCTCTATTATGACCAGCTGGCGGCACGACTGCTGGATGCGTCCCGAAGGACTATACCCCGCGGCATGACGCGGCTCATGCGCCTGGATGGCAAGGCGCGAAGAGCGAGCGGGACCTACCCCTTCTTGCGCCGCGGCGGAGCCGCCGCGTGCGCTTCCGCGGCCGCCCCCGCCGCCGCTGCCCGCGCCTTGAGCGCGTCAAGCGCGCTCGACAGCATCGCCGACTGGCGGGCATCGACCCCGTACAGATCGTCCCGGAACTGCAGCAGGCCGTCAGCCGAGACGCGCGCCGTCCAATATCCGAGATAGACGGGTAACGCCTGGGTCAGCTTGACGGAGGTCTCCTGGCCGCCCCGCATGGCTGCGCCGATGCGCTCCGGCGTCCACGCCGGCTGATCCGCGAGCACGTACTGGGCGAGCTTTTCGGGCTGTTCCAGCCGCACGCAGCCATGGCTGAAGGAGCGAGTGGCGCGGGCGAACAGCGAGTCGGCCGGCGTGTCGTGCAAGTACACGTTGAACTGGTTCGGGAACATGAACTTGACCAGTCCGAGCGAGTTGGACGCCCCGGGCCGCTGCCTGAATCGATACTGGCCGGCGTTGTCCGCGTCGATGGACGAGGGATCGACGGGGTTGCCGCTCTTGTCCAGCACCTCCATGTTCGTCCGCTGCAGGAACGCCGGGTCGCGGAGCGCCTGCGGGACCGTCTCGTGCTTGACGATGTCAGAAGGCACGTTCCAGTAGGGTGCGAACACCAGATAGGTCATCTCGTCGTTGAAGATCGGCGTCGGCGAGTCTTTCTTGCCGACGACCACGCGCATCGACAGCGGCACCTTGCCATGGTCCCAGACCTCGAGCCGAAATTCTGGCACGTTGACGAGGATGTGGCGAGCGCCGAGATCCGCCGGCAACCATCGCCACCGTTCCAGGTTCAGGGCCAGCTGCCGGACGCGCTGCGTGGCGGGCACATTCATCTGCGCGATGGTCGCGGCGCTGATCACCCCGTCGGGCTCGAGGCCGTGGCGTCGCTGGAACCGCTTGACGGACTCCTGCAGTTTCGTGTCGTAGGTGGTGGCGGTGTCGCCTGCGGTGCCGGTGTAGTCGCCGGTGACGGCGAGGCGGCGCGCCAGCAGCGGCACCGCGGCGTTCTGCTGTCCCGGCTTGAGCTTCAACTGCGCCGGCACGGCGGGCCAGCCGCCGCGCTGGTCGATCTGCCGGTAGGTCGCCAGCGCGTCACGCAGCGCCGTGTATTGCGCGTGTTGCGGCGTCATGGCGTCGAGCGACGCCGCCACCCGGTTCTTCTCGAGCGCCTCCTCCAGCTGCGCGAGGGGGTCGGACTTCTTGTCTTGGATCTGCCAGGTCTGGTCGGCGTGTGAGAGGTCGGCCACGCCGCTCGTGAGGTCGGACGCGTACTGCAGGTAGAGGTAGGTCAACCACACGTCGAGGCTGGCCGCTTCGCCTTGGTTGAAGCCTTTCATGGAAAGGAAGCCGCGGCCCGCCTCGCCGCGCCGCGCGCTCAGGACCGACGCGTTGTACAGCGCCGGATCGAGCCCCTCCCGATCCGTCCGCTGTAGCGCCTGGATCAGTTCGTCCATTTGCGGACGCGGTTTGCGATCCTCGATCCACGCCGGCGCGTCGCCGCGTTTCTGATAGAACTGTCTGGTGAGACCCCACAGCCGCTGGCCTTCGCGCCCACGACTGACGAAGACCGGGGGCTCCGCGGCATTGAGCGCAGGCGTGACCGCCATCCCTCCATTTGCCGTCCGCCCCGTGGTGCCGACCGCAGGCTCCCGCTGCGCCGTCTCGTCCCGCCCGCAGGCGACGCAGAACATGCCGGCTAGCACCAGCGCCGCGGTCTTCCGTGTAGTGGTCATCATGTCTCCCCGCCCTTCCTCAGCAATATGGGTGCCCGGGGAAACAGGGCGAAACCCCGCCCACCAACGGCTGAGTAGGTAAATGGCTACCCATTCAAAGCGGCATTCCCGCTGATCGCGTGGTCAACTGCTGGGACGAGGAGCGGTTCGAGGCGTGGTTGCGGGACCGCCAGCTGTCGCGGGCCCACGGCTCACGCACGAAAACCAGGAAAACCACGAAGGCCACGAAGACCACGAAGAGCACGAAGACTGGAAATAAATAGATCACGTCGCAAACGTCCTGGGCGCTTGGTGACTAATCGTGACGTGTGGGTGGTTCGTGATCGTTGTGGTCCCGCGGTGCCGCGTGACTGGCCTTGTCAGCCGCCGCATAGCGTGAGGCCAGCGAATGGCCGATTCGTTGTTCGATGAAACGCGACGCCTCGAGCAGCTTCTCGAGGCTGACACCGGTTTCGTGGCCGAGGCCGTCGAGCATGTAGAGCAGGTCCTCCGTCGCGAGGTTGCCGGTCGCCCCCGGCGCGTACGGGCAGCCACCCAGCCCGCCGGCGGCGGCATCGAAGGTCGTGACGCCTAGCTGCAGACCGACCAGGACGTTGGCCAGCGCGGTGCCGCGCGTGTCGTGGAAATGCAGCGCCAGCCGATCCAGGGGCACCCGCGCCGCGACCGCCTGGACGACGACCGGCACCTGGCCGGGGTGGGCGACTCCGATCGTGTCGCTGACCGAGACCTCGTAGGCGCCCATGGCGACGAGCGCGGCCGCCACATCCGCCACCGCCGCGGGCGCAACCGCGCCTTCGAACGGACACCCGAAGGCGGTCGAGACATAGGCGCGGACCGGCAGGCCGGCGTCGCGTGCGCGCGCGCAGACCGCCGCATAACCTTCCAGCGACTGAGCGATGGTCTTGTTGGTATTACGGCGGCTGAACGTTTCCGAGGCGGCGCCGAAGATGGCGATCTCGTCGACGCCGGCATCTATGGCCCGTGTGAGTCCCTCCAGATTAGGTACCAGG
>JBKJRJ010000552.1:0-6383 GCA_046594705.1 Vicinamibacterales bacterium | reverse complement strand
TCGACGAGCCGGGCCGCGTACTCGAACGGGCTCGACGCCTCGGTGGTCCCCTTGGCGGCATCGACCCAGTTCATCTCGTGGGTCGTCTGGATGCGCTTGATGCGCTGCTTGGGCGTGCCGTACGAATCGTGCAGCGACTTGGGCAACAGACGCGGCTTGTAGCCATAGGTGTCGTGCAGCAGCTTGCCCTTGCTGCCGAAGTACATGACGCCGCCTTCGCCGCTGAACTGGTCCTTGTAGACCATCCGGCCGTTGCGATCGGCGACCATCTCGTCACTGAACTCCGCCGGACGCGGCGGCATCATGCCGCCGTCGTACCACGTCATCTTGACGGGGGGCTTATTGCCGCGCGCCGCGAACTCGAAGTAGGTCGAGGTCGAGTTGGGGAAGCAGACATCGTTGAATGGCGTCGACATGGTCTCGACGCTGGTCGGCATGCCGAGCTCGAGCGCCCAGAACGGGAAGTCGATGAGGTGCGCGCCCATGTCGCCGAGCGCGCCCTGGCCCCAGTCCACCCAGCCGCGCCAGTTGAACGGGTGATAGATCGGGTGATACTCGACCTGCGGCGCGACGCCGAGGAACAGATCCCAGTTCAGCTTCTCGGGCACCGGGTAGTTGCCCGCCATCGCCGCGGCGAGCCGGCGTTCGACGCCCGGGCCGTTCCACGCGAGGGGCTGTCCGTTGGCCTGAGTCGCGGCCGCCGCGTTGGGGCGCGGCAGGCCCTGCGGCCAGTAGCCCAGCGGACGATTGGTCCAGACGTGCACTTCCTTGACGTCGCCGATCGCGCCATCCTGGAGGTACTCGACCGTCATCCGGGACTCGCTGCCCGAATGTCCCTGGTTGCCCATCTGGGTGGCGATTTTCGGGTTCTCTTTCGCCTTCTTGGCGAGCAGCCGCGCCTCTTCCACCGACCAGGTCAGCGGTTTCTGCACGTAGACGTGCTTGCCGAGGTCCATCGCCGCCGCCGCGATCGCGGCGTGCATGTGGTCCGGCGTGGCGATGATGACCGCGTCGATGTCTTTCTGCTGCGCCAGCATCTCACGGTAGTCGGTGTAGCGCTTCGCCTTCGGCACCTGCTCGACGAGGCGCTGCAGCACCTCGGTCGGCTCTCCCTGGCGCACCGGGTCGGTGATCGGCGCCGCCGGGTTCTGCCCGCCGCGGCCGCCGGCCGACGGATTCCTGCGCTGCTCGAGCTCCGCCGGGAACCGGTCGAGCGCCCGCCCGGCGACATCCCAGTCGACGTCGCACACGGCGACGATATTCTGGCTGCCGACCGCGCGCATGTTGCTGCGTCCCATACCGCCGACGCCGACACAGGCAATATTCAGCAGGTCGCTGGGCGGTGTGAACCCGCGCCCCAGGACGTGCCGCGGCACGATGGCGATGCCCGCGCCTGTGACAGCCGCGGTCTCGATGAAGTGACGCCGCGATACACCCTTTTTCGTTTCGTCCATACCGCCCCCTTTTGCGGAGGTCATGATATACCTTCCGGGACACTGAAACCCACTGGGAGAGCCAAATGATCCGTGCGTTCGCCTTCATACTCAGCCTTGCCTTCGTCTCTGCCGGAATCCCGGCAGCCGCTCAGAAAGCCGGACCCTGGAAGTCGCTCACCTCGCTCGATGCCTGGCGCGGCTACAAGACCGACACCATGCCCGAGGGCTGGAAAGTGGCCGATGGCATCCTCTCGAAGCTGACGCCCGTCAAGGACATCATCTCGAAGGAGCAGTTCGGCGATTTCGAGCTCGAGCTCGAGTGGAAGATCGGAGAAGCCGGCAACAGCGGCATCTTCTACCGCGGCACCGAGGAGCACGACCGCATCTACTGGAGCGCCCCCGAATATCAGCTGCTCGACAACATCAAGGCGTCGGACAACAAGCGGCCCGACCACCTGGCGGGCGCGGCCTACGAGCTATCCACGCCGCCCGCCGATGCCGTGAAGAAGGTCGGGGAGTGGAACCTGACACGCATCATCGCCAGGGGCAACCATGTCGAGCACTGGCTGAACGGCATCAAAACCGCCGAATTCGAAGTGGGCAGCCCCGAGTGGGACGCCAAGGTCGGCGCCAGCAAATTCAAGGTCTATCCCAACTACGGACGCGCGAAGAAAGGGCACCTCGCGCTCCAGGGTGATCACACCGGCGAGCTGGCGTTCCGCAACATCCGCATCCGGGACCTTCAGTAAATCCTCACGGCAACCGATAACGGAGACACCACACATGCTTTCGTCTTACTCGCGTCGTTTCGTGGCGCCGGTGCTTGCGTCCGGTCTGTTCGTCGTCCTGGTGGCCTCCGGCGCCGCGCAACAGGCTGCGACGGCAACACCGCAGACGCCTCCTCCGGCACCGACCGGCTACCAGGACACGCCGATGCAGCCCAACGGGAAATGGCACGTCCACGACGGCCTGCGGCCCCAGCCGCGCGTCGTGACGCCCGGCCCCCTCGCGTCGATCCCGGCACCGTCAGACGCCATCGTCCTGCTCGGGTCGGGAACCGACTTGAGCAAGTGGCAGATGACGCAGGGAGGGGGCGCGGTCAGCTGGCCGATCGCCGGCGGCATCCTCTCGAGCGGCAAGGGGATGATTCGGACGGCGCAGGACACCTTCACGGACTACCAGCTGCACGTCGAGTTCGCCACGCCCACCGACGTGAAGGGCAACAGCCAGGGCCGCGGCAACAGCGGCGTGTTCCTGAACGGCGTGTTCGAAATCCAGGTGCTGGACAGCTTCGAGAACATCACCTACCCGGACGGCCAGGCCTCGGCGATGTACGGCCAGTACCCGCCGATGGTCAACGCTTCGCGCAAGCCGGGTGAATGGCAGTCCTACGACATCACGTTCACCTCGCCGCGCTTCAACGGCACCACGCTCGAGAAGCCCGCGGTCGTCACCGTGCTGCACAACGGCGTGACCGTTCATGCCGGCCAGGCCTTCCTCGGCCCGACCTCGCACAGGATGATCCCGGCCTACCAGCCGACCAACGCCAAGGGCTTCATCGGCCTGCAGGACCACGGCAATCCCGTGCGCTTCCGCAATATCTGGATCCGCGAGCTGAAGGCGGCGGACTAAGGGCCGCGGACTCCGCTGAATCAGGGGCTTCGCGGAAGACGCGGGGGTAACGGTGCCCCCGCGTCTTCCGCGGCCAGGAATCAGTGCCGGGCGCTGACCGGAATGTTCGTCTTCGGTGGGTGGAAAAAGAGCGCCAGCATCAGCGCGGCGAAGACGGCCATGGCGAACGGCACCAGGAACAGACTCCTGAAATCCACGCCGCTCGCGGTCCTGAAGGTTTCGCCCATCAGGCGGGGCCCGAGCACGTTGGCCACCAGCGGACCGAAGCCGAGAATCATCAGGTTGAACAGGCCCTGGGCGCTCGCCCGCACATCCTTCGGGAAGAATTCATCGACGAAGATGTAGACAGTCGCGAAGAAGAACGCGTAGGCGACGCCGTGCACCACGTTGATGACAATGATCAGCGACGGATGGTCGGGGAAGAAGGCGAACACCGCGAAGCGCGCCGCGTGCCCCAGGATGCCGATGATCATCGTGGTGCGCCAGCCGAGTTTCTTCAGCGTCACCCCGAGCGCCGCCATGGTGAGGATTTCCGCCACCTGCCCGATGCTCATCACCGGCATGATCCAGTTGCCGGCGATGCCGACGCCTCCGGCGGCGGTCCCGGTGCCGAGGAACGAGCCGGTCCAGTTGAAGAACAGGTTGTGCACGGTGGCGTCGACGAACGTCACCAGCCAGAGGACCAGCAGGAATGGGGTGCGCAGCAGCCTGAGCGATTCCAGCCAGGCGAACTTGTTGGCGCTGGTCGTCGCGGGTTTCGGCGGCGTATGGGGAAGCGTCAGGCTGAAGGCCGCCAGCACGAGTGAGGCGACGCCGGCGACGATGAAGGTGTATTTGGTGCCCTCCTGCAACGCCGATCCGGTCAGCCCGGAGCCGAGCACCGTGCCGAGCCAGCTCACGAATCCCGTGGTCGGCGTCGCGTCCACCTTGGCCCAGTCCACCAGGATGAACGTCATCGGCCAGGCCGCCAGCACCCACCCGATCGTGCCGCCCATGCGCACGATGCCGAACTCCTTCTGCGCATCCTTCATCTGCGCGAAGGCGATGGAATTGGTGATCGAAATGGTGGGCACGTAGAGCAGGCAATGCACCAGCATGGCGCCAAAGAACGGCCAGAACGTCCTGGTCCACACCAGGGAGATGATCGCGGCCCCGGCGATGAGATGACTGGCAGAAAGAAACCGTTCCGCGGCGAAATTGCGATCCGCGAACTGATTGCTGAAGAACATGCCGACGATGGCGGCGACCGGGAAGCAGCTGAGGATCCAGGTCTGCTCACTCGGGGTGAAGCCGAGGCTGGGCAGGTAGCCGAAGATCAGGGGATACCAGGCGCCCCAGATGAAGAACTGCAGCACCATCATCACGAACAGCTTGAAACGAATGGCTCGATTCATGGGTGACGCGGATAGTAGCATGCCGCGATCGTCAGCGATCGGCGAACACCAGCTCGCCGAACTTCTGGTAGTCGTGGAAGCTGCCGCCGACGGGGGCCCATTCCCACTGCGTGCGCGTGCCGCCGTCGTGGTCCATGCGGTAGAAGTTGGCGCGCCAGATGGTCCCCGCGGCGGGCGGCACGTTCTGCAGCGGCTTCAAGAGCGCGTAGGGGAGGAAGAACTCGGCGCGCCAGCCCTCAATCGCTGCGCGCGGTTGTTTCAAACCGCCGGTAATCGTCGTGTTCTTGCGCGTGCGGCGATCGCCTTCGTAGTGCCACGGCAGCCATCCCAGGAACTTGCCGCCGAAGTTGGGAACCATGATCGGCAGCTCCCGGTTGAGCGGTGAAATCTCGTACTCGAAGTACACCGGATACCGCTCGTCCGTCCAGAGGAAGACCTCGAACACATCCTCGTTCCACAGGTCCTGGAAGTCCTCGGTCATCGTTGCGGTCAGCGTCCGATCGGTGGCGTCCATCAGGACATACAGGCCGGTGTTCGAGTAGAGCACCTTGAAACGGCTTTCATAAAGGTGGCTCGCGGGCTCGCGGCGCCGCATCGCCGTCCACTCTGCCTTCTGCCAGGCGGCATGCTCGCCTGTGCCCGTGACCTCGAAATCCTGAGCCGGCCGGACCGAGAGTCGCGGGCGTTCGACGGGTTGGGCGTGCACGGCGGCCTCCTGGCGGCTCGTCAGAGTGAACAGGCACACGGCGGTCAGACCGAGTGAAAAGGCATGGCGGTAGGTCATCTGGGTGTCCTCGCAAACGCTGACTGAGTCTCGGTGTAGTCTATGCGCGATGCGAAGGTTTCTGCTCTCTATCCTCGGCGTCCTCCTCTTGGTCGCGGGCACCGTCGTCCCACCGGCCGCGCAGGGCCCAGACGACTGGATCATGTACGTCGGCACCTACACGCGGGCGCCGAGCAAGGGGATCTACGTCTTTCGCTTCCAGGGCAGCACCGGCACCGTCACGCCGCTGGGCACGGGGGGTCTCGCCGTCGAGACCGAGAATCCCTCGTTCGTGGCGGTGCATCCCAGCCAGCGGTTTCTCTACGCCGTGAACGAGGTGTCGAGCTACGGCGGCCGCGAGGCCGGGTCCGTCAGCGCCTTCACCATCAACCGCGACACCGGCGGGTTGACGCTGCTGAATCGTGTCTCTTCGGGCGGCGGCGGTCCCTGTCATCTCGCTCTCGACAGGTCCGGCCGATGGCTGTTTGTGGCCAACTATGGCGGCGGCAGCGTGGCGGCCTTTCCGGTGCACGACGATGGCAGCCTGGGCGACGCGTCGGCGTTCTTCCAGCACGCGGGTTCCAGCGTGGACAAGGCGCGCCAGGGCGGCCCGCACGCGCACGCCACGGTCGTGTCGCCCGATAACCGCTTCCTGCTCGCGGTCGATCTGGGACTCGACCGCGTGTTCAGTTACCGGCTGGACGCGGCGGCGGGTGGTCTCGCGGCGGCGCCGGCATTCGCGGCGATCGCGCCGGGCTCGGGGCCCCGTCATCTCGCGTTCCGCCCCGACGGACGATTTGCTTACGTCCTGAACGAGATGTCGTCGTCGGTGACCGCGTTCGGCTATGACGCCGGGCGCGGCGCGCTGGCGGAGCTGCAGACGCTGTCGACGCTGCCTGAAGGATTCAGCGGACAGAGCAGCGGCGCGGAGATCGCCGTCCACCCGACCGGGAAGTTCGTGTATGCCTCGAACCGCGGCGACGACAGCCTGGCGAGCTTCCGCATCGATGCCGCCAACGGCACGCTGAAGCCCGGCGGCCGCACGCCGACGCAGGGCAGGACGCCGCGCGGCTTTGCCATCGATCCCTCCGGCCGGTTCCTGGTGGCCGGCAACCAGAACTCCGGCACGCTGCTGGTGTTCCGGATCGATCCCGACAC
>JBKJRJ010000521.1:0-3577 GCA_046594705.1 Vicinamibacterales bacterium | reverse complement strand
CTGGTCGAGGACGACGAGACGATCGGGGACTTCGTTGAGAAGGGCCTGCGCGAGACGGGCTTTGCCGTGGATCGGGCCGCCGACGGCGTGACCGGGCTCGACAAGGCCCTGTCGGAGAGCTACGACGCGGCCATCATCGACGTCATGCTGCCCCGGATGGATGGACTGGCCCTGATCGACACGCTCCGCGCCCGCGGCATCCGGGCACCCGTGCTCATCCTCAGCGCCAAGCGATCCGTGGACGACCGCGTGCGCGGGCTGCAGGCCGGCGGGGACGACTACCTGACCAAGCCATTCGCCTTCGCCGAACTCGTCGCCCGCGTGCAGGCCCTGATCCGCCGTGCCACCGGCGCCGCGGAGCCGACCCGGCTATCGGTGGGCGACCTGGCCCTCGACCTGCTGACGCGGAAGGTGCAGCGCGGGCCGCAGCCCATCGAGCTGCGGCCCCGCGAGTTCGCGCTGCTCGAATATCTGATGCGGAATGCCGGGCGCGTCGTGTCGAAGACGTCGATCCTGTCCCATGTCTGGGGCTACAATTTTGACCCGAGCACGAACGTCGTCGATGTGCTGGTCTCCCGGCTGCGGGATCGTATCGACAAGCCGTTTCCGAGCAAGCTGCTGCACACCGTCCGCGGCGTCGGCTACGTGCTGCGCCCCTCGATATGAGGACGATGCGTCGGACGCTCGGCCTCCGCCTGTCGGTCTGGTACGGCACGGTCTTCATCCTCAGCACGCTGGTGCTGGTCGGCACCACCTACGCGCTGCTGTCGTCGTCGCTCGCGCAACGTGACCACGACATCATCCGCGCCACGCTTCGTGAGTACGCCTCGCGCTACGAGCTGGGCGGGCTGCAGGCGCTGCAGCGTTCGGTGGAGCTCGAACAGCGGACGGGGAGCGAGGAGCAGCTCTTCGTTCGCGTGATCGGGCCGTCGGCGGACGCGCTCTTCGTGCGCTCTCCCAAGGCGTGGGGTGCATACGCGGTGGAGGAGCTCAGCGAGGGTCGTCCGGGCGGGCTGCACGACCGCGCGGCCGTCCTCGAGCTCGCGTCGGCGCGTCTCTACGACGGCACCGTCCTGCAGGTGGGCAAGACCAACGAGATCCGGCTGGCGCTGTTGCGTAAATTCCAGGTGATTGTCGGCCTGGTCTCGGTGCTCACGGTGCTGGTCGGCGTCGGCGGCGGACTGGTCCTGACCCGCTCCACACTGCAGCCGATCTACGACCTCATCGAGGTCGTGCAGGGCATCATTCGCACCGGGCGCACCGACACGCGCGTGCCGGGCCGCCTCCGCCACACCGCGGCCTCGGCGGGTCAGGCCGGCGGTGACGCGGTCGACGAGCTGAGCGGACTCTTCAACACCATGCTGGACCGCATCAACGGGCTGATCGCCGCCATGGGCGAGTCGATCGACAACGTGGCGCACGACCTGCGCACGCCCATCGCCCGCCTGCGCGCCATCGCGGAGCGCGCGCTCCAGGCCCCGGAGTCGCCCGCGTCGAAGATCACCCAGCGCGAAGCGCTGGCAGACTGTCTCGAGGAAGCCGAGCGCATCCTGTCGATTCTGAATACGCTGATGGACATCTCGGAGGCCGAGACCGGGGTGCTCCAGCTCCGGCGCGAACCGGTGGCGCTCCGCGCGCTGCTGGTCGAAGTGGTGGAGCTCTACGAAGACGTCGCCGACGCCAGGCAGATCGCGGTCACGCTCGAACCCGGGGCCGAGGTGACCGTCAGCGGCGCGCGAGACCGTCTCAGGCAGGTGTTCGCCAACCTGCTCGACAACGCCCTCAAATACACCCCGGAGCCCGGGCTGGTGCGCATCTCGGTCGATCGCGACGAGGGTATTGCTGTCGTGAAGGTGGCCGACACCGGGGCTGGCATTGCGGATGAGCACCTGCCGAGGATCTGGGAGCGCCTCTATCGGGCTGACCCCAGCCGTTCGGAACGCGGACTCGGGTTGGGCCTGAGTCTCGTCAAAGCCTACGTCGCCGCGCATGGCGGCAGCGTCGAGGCGACCAGCGAGACCGGCCGTGGATCCACGTTCGTCGTCCGCCTCCCGCTGTCCCATTCCGCCTGAAGGCGGCAGCCCCGAGAGCCTTTTGTCGCGCCTTGCGCCTCGCTCCCCGCTCGATCCTGTCACCGATGTAATCCTCCCGTTACCGTCCCGCAAGGTTTCCCGACGTCTTAAGTGACAGAGGTGAGTTCCCACATGAGTAACGGATATGTCAGAAAGGCCGGCGTCGCGGCGCTCGCGGCGGCGGTGTTGACCATCGGGGCGTGGCGCGCTCCCGAGGCGATTGGCCTGTTGTCGGCCGCAAGTTCGGCCCCGGCGGTCACGGTCGCCCCCGCAGGTGTCGTACCCGCCGGCGTCGCCGGCGCATCGTATGCGCCCGTCGTCGAGCGCGCGATGCCCGCGGTGGTGACCATTCGCGTCGAGAAACGCGCCTCGTTCGTCCCCACCAGCCAGCAGATTCCCGAGGAGCTGCGCCGGTTCTTCGGGGAAGAGGGGCCGCAGCAGATGCCGCGGGGGCAGCGCATGCCGCGGGGCGTCGAGCGAGGGCTCGGCTCCGGCGTCATCGTCACCAGGGATGGCTACATCCTGACGAACAACCATGTCGTGGAAGGCTCCGACAAGGTGCGCGTCGAGCTGCCGGACCATCGCGCCTTCACCGCCAAGGTCGTCGGCACCGATGCGGCGACTGACCTCGCCGTCGTGAAGATTGAGGCAACAGACCTGCCGACGCTCGTGATCGGCGACTCCGACGCGGTCAAGATCGGTGACGTGGTCCTCGCGATCGGCAACCCGCTCGGCATCGGGGAAACCGTGACGTCGGGGATCATCAGCGCAAAGGGACGGCAGACCCCGACCGGCGGCGAAGGCTACCAGGATTTCCTGCAGACCGACGCGGCCATCAACCACGGCAACTCCGGCGGCGCGCTCGTGAACGGGGCGGGCCAGCTGATCGGGATCAACTCGCAGATCCTCTCGGTGTCCGACGGCAACATCGGACTCGGCTTCGCGATCCCGTCGAACATGGCCAAGCAGGTCATGGACCAGCTCGTGATGAATGGAACGGTCCGGCGGGCCAAGCTCGGCGTCACCGTTCAGCGGCTGACCGCCGACATGGCCTCGGCGCTCGGCCTGGCGTCGGCGCAGGGCGCCCTCGTGAGTGGCGTCGAGGACGGCTCGGCGGCGGCGCGTGCCGGCCTGAAGCAGGGTGACGTAATCACGCAGTACAACGGCAAGGCGGTCGCCGACAATAACCAGTTGCGGAACGCCGTCGCGGCGACCACGCCCGGCACCACCGTTCCGCTGCAGGTGCTGCGCAACGGCCGCACCGAAACGCTGCAGGCAACGGTCGCGGAACTGGCGGCCGCGAAGACCGCATCAGGAACGCCCGCCGGCTCGCCGGGTGAGGGCAAGTACGGCATGGGCATTCAGCCGCTGACGCCGGACATCGCCGAGAGCGCCGGCGTGCCGAGCGGCACGCAGGGCGTGATCGTGACCGACGTCGATCCATCCGGCATCGCCGCGGAGAGCGGCCTGCAGGAAGGCGACGTGATCGTGAAGGTGGACGGCAA
>JBKJRJ010000129.1:0-5544 GCA_046594705.1 Vicinamibacterales bacterium | reverse complement strand
TGACGTGCGGGTGGTCAGCTGCTCGCCGATTTCCACGTCGGGATTCGGCCCGCTCTCGACCCGCCGGAACAGCTTGAGGATCAGTCGCGTCCCGAACGCGATCGTGGTATTGCTCTGGTCGACGCCGAGGCGCTTGGCGGCCAGCGGACCTTCCCCGCGCAGTTCCGCGAAAGCCGGCGTGTGTCGCGCCCGCACCACGCCGCGCCGCGCGCGGAACGTGGCCTGGTTATCGAGCGCGTCGAGGAACGCGTTCGCAGCCTGATCGTCGGCGGTCGCGTCAACGACGAGCCCCTTGCGGGCGCCGGTGACCCGCGCCAGCGCGAGCTGGGGGGTGCTCGCCATGATCGCGTCGGCATGCGGACCGGCCACGATGGTGAGGGGCAGCAGGTAGCGCTCGACCCCGCCCGCGTCGTACTCGACTTCGACCATGGTGAAATAGACCGGGTGCGGGCCCCGGCGCAGCAGGCCCCAGTCGAGGAAGCGCGCCGCCCGTACCGTGCGCGCCTTGCCGCCGAACCAGCGCTGCCGCTGCAGGAAGGACACCAGCGATTCGCGCTCGATCAGGGTGCGGACGTTGCCGTCGAGCAGCGTGTCCCAGGCGACGCCCATGAAGAATGCCGGCAGGGCCTCCACCGGGGCGGCGGGCTCCGGCGCCCGTAATGCGGCGATCGGAGTCGGCGCCAGTTGCAGCCGGAACCAGTAGAAGTAGTACGGCGGGAGGGTCAGGAAGTAGGGCTGACCGCTGATTTTCGGGAACTCGGTCAGCCCCAGCATCTCGACCGGCGTCATCCCCGCGAATTTCGACAGATCGAGCTCCACCGGCTGCACGGTTCTCGACAGGTTGGCCACGCACAGGACGAGTTCTTCCTCGTGGCGCCGCACGTAGGCCAGCACTTTGCGGTTCTCGGTCGGCAGGAATGCCACCGTGCCGCGCCCGAACACCTTCGACTGCTGGCGGAGCGCAATCATCCGCCGCATCCAGTTCAAGAGGGAAAACGGCGATCGATCCTGGGCCTCGACGTTGATCGCCTGGTAGCCGTAGACGGCGTCCATGATCGGCGGCGCGTAGAGCTGCGCCGGATCGCTGCGCGAGAACCCCGCATTGCGGTCGCCGGTCCATTGCATCGGCGTGCGCACGCCGTTGCGGTCACCGAGGTAGATGTTGTCGCCCATGCCGATCTCGTCGCCGTAATAGATCACCGGCGTGCCCGGCAGTGAGAACAGCAGCGAGTGCAGCAGCTCGATCCGGCGGCGGCTGTTCTCGACCAGCGGCGCGAGGCGCCGGCGAATGCCGACGTTGATGCGCATGCGGGGGTCGGCGGCATAGGCCTGATACATGTAGTCCCGCTCTTCGTCAGTCACCATCTCGAGCGTCAGCTCGTCGTGGTTGCGCAGGAAGAGGCCCCACTGGCAGTTGTCGGGGATGTCGGGCGTCTGGCGCATGATCTCGGTGATCGGGTGGCGGTCCTCCTGTCGCAGCGCCATGAACATCCGGGGCATCAGCGGGAAGTTGAAGGCCATGTGGCATTCGTCGCCGTCCCCGAAGTACGGCCGCACGTCAGCGGGCCACTGGTTGGCCTCGCAGATCAGCATCCGGTCGGGATACTGCTCGTCCATCGCCCGGCGGATCTTGCGCAGGACATCGTGGGTCTCCTCGAGGTTCTCGCAGATGGTGCCTTCGCGCTCGATCAGGTAGGGCACGGCGTCGAGCCGCAGCCCGTCCACCCCGCGATCGAGCCAGAACCGCATCGTCTTGACGACCGCCTCGAGCACCCGCGGGTTGTCGAAGTTCAGATCGGGCTGGTGGTGGAAGAAGCGATGCCAGTAGTAGGCCTTCGCGGTGTCGTCCCACGACCAGTTCGACGTCTCGGTGTCGGTGAAGATGACCCGGACGCCCTGGTACTTCTGGTTGGTGTCGCTCCACACGTAGAAGTCGCGCTCGGGTGAGCCCGCCGGGGCGCGGCGGGCCGCCTGGAACCAGGGATGCTGGTCGGAGGTGTGGTTGATGACCAGCTCGGTGATGACGCGGATGCCCCGCGAGTGCGCCTCGTTGATGAAACGGTCGACGTCCTCCACGTTGCCGTAGCTCGGGTGCACCCCCTCGTAATCCGCGATGTCGTAGCCGTCGTCACGCAGCGGCGACGGGTAGAACGGCAGGATCCACAGCGCGTTGATGCCGAGCGCCTGCAGGTAGTCCAGCTTCTGCGTGAGACCTTGAAAATCGCCGATACCGTCGTTGTTGCTGTCGAAAAAGGCGCGGACGTGCGCCTCGTAGATGATCGCGTCCTTGTACCAGAGCGGATCAGAGGATGGCATCGGTGCGGGCAGACTGCCGGTTGCTGACTGGGGGGAGCCGCATGGCGAACACATGGGCGACTCGGGTGGCCGGGTCGAGGCGCACGTAATTCCACTCGCCGCGCCAGGTATAGAGCTCGTCGGTCAACAAGTCCGAGACCTCGACGACGCTGTCGAGCGGCAGTTTCCAGGCGAACAGCGGCAGCTTGACGTGTCCGTGCTGCATGTTGATCGGATCGAGATTCACGACGACCATGATCGGATCGGTCCCGTCCGGCGCCCGCTTGGTGTAGCACAGCAGCTGGTCGTTGTCGGTCTCGTGGAACTCGAGTCCCCGATCGTGCTGGAGCGACGGATGGGCGCGGCGGATGGCGTTGATGCGCGCGATCGATGTGGCCAGGCTGTCGGACACCGAAAAATCGCGGCGGCGGATCTGGTACTTCTCCGAATCGAGATATTCCTCGCTGCCGTCGCGGACGGGCACGTTCTCGTAGAGCTCGAACCCGCTGTAGATGCCATACGAGGCGCCGAGCGTGGCGGCCAGGACGAGGCGCGCCATGAAGGCCGGCTTGCCGCCGCTCTGCAGGTACTCGTGCAGGATGTCGGGCGTGTTGGCGAACAGGTTCGGACGCATGTAGTCGCGGACGCCGGTCTGCGTCAGCTCGGTGAAGTACTCCTCGATCTCCGCCTTGGAGTTGCGCCAGGTGAAGTAGGAATACGACTGAGAGAAACCGGCCTTCGCGAGGAAGCGCATGATCTTGGGCCGGGTGAACGCCTCCGCCAGGAAGATGGTGCCGGGGTGCGCGTGGCGGATGTCGGCGAGCGCCCACTCCCAGAACGGCAGCGGCTTGGTGTGAGGGTTGTCGACGCGGAAAATCTTCACGCCGCGCGCGATCCAGAACTCGATCACGCCCTTCAGCTCGCGCCAGAGCGCCGGCCAGTCCTCCGACTCGAAATCGAAGGGGTAGATGTCCTGGTATTTCTTCGGCGGATTCTCCGCGTACTTGATGGTGCCGTCCGGACGATGGCGGAACCACGACGGATGTTCCCTGACGTAGGGATGATCGGGCGACGCCTGGAATGCGATGTCGAGCGCGATCTCGAGGTTGTGGCGCGCCGCGGTGGTCAAGAACTCCGAGAAGTCGTCAATCGTGCCGAGGCCCGGTTCGACTGCGGTGTGACCGCCCGCCTTCGCGCCAATGGCCCAAGGGCTGCCCGGATCGCCGGGCTCCGGCGTGAGCGTATTGTTGCGCCCCTTCCGGAAGCTGGTGCCAATGGGGTGGATCGGCGGCAGGTAGAGTACGTCGAACCCCATCGAGGCAATGTAGGGCAGCAGGGCGGCCGCTTCCTTGAAGGTCGCGCTGCGCGACGGGACGGGACCAGCCGAGCGCGGGAATATTTCGTACCAGGCACCGCATCGCGCCCGCTCCCGCTCCACCACCACCGTCAGCTCGCGCCGGTAGCGCGTCGCCAGGCCGCGTCCGCCGTCTGTCGGCAGCAGCGGCTCTTCCAGGCGTTCGCTCGACACGTCCTGCCCGGCGGCGACCTTCTTGTCGAGGCCGGACTGCCAGGTCGCCCGCCGATCGACCCAGCCCTCCACCGTGAACTCGTAGGTGGCGAACTCCACCGCCGCGGTGAACGACGCGCGCCAGCGATCGTTCCCGAGCGGCTGCATCGGCGTCTCGCGCCACTCCGGGGTGCCGCGCAGCCGCCACAGCAACACGGCCGCGAGGACGTCGTGCCCGTCGGCGAAGACATCCGCCTCGACCACCACCTCCTCGCCGGTCGTTCGCTTGGCCGGGTAACGCCCCTCGTCAACCTCCGGCGTCACCGCTTCCACGATCACCCGCCGGAGGAGCCGGGGATCGAGCGCGGGCGACCTGTCTCCGGCTGTCGGACGCTGATTAGCCAATCTGCGCTCGTTCACCACTCGTCCATCCGTCACTTTTCGTCAATCTGCAATCTGCAATCTGCAATGCCCGTTGTGTCAGACCACACCCTGCGGTCCCCAGTCGGCCTGTCGCCGCAGGTCCTCCTTGCGGTTACTGAGCTTCATCACGGCCAGCGAGCGCCCCTGTAGCTCGTAACGGTCGCCGGCGCGCAGCCGGCGCGTGGGCTGCCAGGGATCGGCGGTGTCGAGCAGGGTGTCCCAACGCTCGACCGCTGCCGTCGCCGGCAGTACGAACTGGATGGTCTCGTCTCCCGGGTTCAGCATCAGCAGCAGCGTGTCGCCGGCGATGCGCTCGCCGCGCTCGTTGACCTCCTTGATCGCGTCGCCGTTCAGCCGTACCCCCAAGGCGCGGACATCCGGCGAGTGCCAGGTCTCGTCGGTCATCTCGACGCCTGCCGAATCAAGCCACGCGATGTCGAGCACCTCGGCGCCGCGGATGCTGCGCCCCTGGAAGAACTTGCGGCGCCGCAGTACCGGATGGTTCCGCCAGATCTGAATCACGCGGCGCGTGAAGGCGAGAAAATCCTGCCGCTCGGGCGTCAGCGTCCAGTCGGTCCAACTGACCTCGTTGTCCTGGCAGTACGCATTGTTGTTGCCGCTCTGCGTGCGGCACAACTCGTCCCCCCCGCTGATCATCGGCACCCCGACCGAGAACAGCAGCGTCGCCATGAAGTTGCGGCGCTGCGCGGCGCGCAGGTCGAGCACCCGCCGGTCGTCGGTGGTGCCCTCCGTGCCGCAGTTCCAGCTCAGGTTGTGGTTTTCGCCATCGGCGTTGTGCTCTCCGTTGGCTTCGTTGTGCTTGTCGTTGTAGCTGACCAGATCGGCGAGCGTGAAGCCGTCGTGCGCGGTGATGAAGTTGATGCTGGCATACGGACGCCGGCCGCTCTGTTCGTAGAGATCGCTGCTGCCCGAGAGCCGCGTCGCCAGCTCCGACAGTGCGCCACCGTCGCCGCGCCAGAACCGCCGCACCGCATCGCGATACTTGCCGTTCCATTCCGTCCACTTGGTCGGAAAATTACCGACCTGATAGCCTCCCTCGCCCAGGTCCCAGGGTTCGGCGATCAGCTTGACCTGCGACAGGATCGGGTCCTGATGAATGATGTCAAAGAACGCCCCGAGCTTGTCCACGGCATGCAACTCACGAGCCAGGGCGCTCGCCAGATCGAAGCGGAAGCCGTCGGCGTGCATCTCCGTCACCCAGTACCGCAGACTGTCCATGATCAGCTGCAGCACGCGCGGGCTGCGCATGTTGAGCGTGTTCCCGCAGCCGGTAAAGTCCTGGTAATACCGGGCGGCGT
>JBKJRJ010000152.1:0-3959 GCA_046594705.1 Vicinamibacterales bacterium | reverse complement strand
GGTCGATCACCCGGTCGAAGGCGCCGGGCGCCTTGTCGGCGAGAAACGCGCTCACTTCCGAGGGGCTCGGCGGGAGACCGATGAGGTCCAGGCTGGCGCGGCGGATAAGAGTGATCCGATCGGCGGGTGCAGCCGGGGTGATGCCGGCCTTTTCCAGGTCGGCCAGCACGAATGCGTCTATCGGGGTTCGGACCCAGGACCGTTGCTTGACCGCCGGCGGTGTCACGGCGCGCACCGGTTGCAGGGACCAGAGCTGCCGCTGCGTCGGGCTAAACGGGTCTGATTCGGCGCGCACCCCGATGGCCGCGGCCAGACCCCCGCAGACGACGAGCGACAGAGCCGTTCGTGTCGTGACGCGCATATATCCACGCCTCCCGGTTACTCGCATTATCGCTGGATCCTGCCGGTTTTGATCCACCCTAGTATCGCCCTGTAGGAGGCCGAATCCGGCGCGAATCGGACGTCCCCGCCGTGGGTAAACGGGGCCTCCTGCTTGGGGCTGGTGGGCTTGCGCAGGATGAGACTCCGTTCGGGCTCCGCCAGATCGACGACCCGGAGCGCCGCGCGATACCGCGCCTGGAGCAACTCATCCACGGCGGGCCCCGAGTCCATCGGGGGGAGGCGCAGCACGCTGTGCGACTCATGACAGTTCGCGCACATTTTCTTGTCCGGGCCGGGCGACTCCAGGACCGGCTGGACGCTCGCCTTGAACGCGTCGAAGGACGGCTGCACGAGACCCGCGACGGGCTGCCCGGCGCGGGCGAGGGCGTCGGCCACCGCGGGATTCTGCTGCAGCGCCGGCTGCGCCTTCACGATGTTCTGCGCCGTCGCGCGCAGGTCCGCGTTCTCGGCCGTCAGGCCGTCGACGATGACGGCCAGGATCCTGACGTCGCCGAAGGCGGTTTTCTTCACCGCGCGATCGAGGATCGCTTTGCGCCGCGCGGGGTCCGCGCTGGACAGCGCGGCGTTGAACCGCCGCCAGAGCTGCGGATCGGCGGTCAGGTCGGCCGAGCTCATGACGATCTCGACGGCCGCCGCCACGACGTCGGGCGCCGGCGCCTCGAGCGCCTTGAAGATCTGCAGGCGCACCTGCCGATCGCCAAAGAGCTCCGGCTTGGCCGCCAGCGCTTCGATCGTCGCGAGGTCAGGTGAGGGCTGCTGCGATGCGGCCGGCACCCCGGACACCGAAAGCCATCCCGCGAGAAGTATCCAGACTGCCCGTCGATTCATCCCCGATTCCCCTTTCTCTTTCACGCCGGCTGATCCTGTCGCGTGATCCCGCTACGACACCGCCCGGATTCGATGATTCTCGCTGTCACTCACGTAGAGCACTCCGCGGTGCACGCACAGTCCGTGCGGTCTATTGAGGCCGCACTGCAGGGGATCGCCGTCGGGGCCGTTTCCTTTCGTACCGGTCCCGAGCACGGTCTCGATCCGTCCCGTTTGCAGGTCTACCCGGCGAACGGCATGGTTCTCGGTGTCTGCAATGTACAGGCTGTGGTCGTCGGCGCAGGCAATCCCTTTGGGTCCATTGAACATCGCCTGGAGGGCCGGGCCCCCGTCGCCGGAGAAGCCCTTCTCGCCTGTCCCCGCGACTCTTGTCAGGCGGTTCGCGCGCGCGTTCAGCGCGAACACGGCATTGCCCTCACGCAGGACGAGGTAAATATTTCCTGCCGGATCGGCGTCCATCGACCGAGGCCCATTCAGAGGCGTGCCCACTATTGGCGCCTGATCCGGCGTCCGCTCTTTCCCGCCGGTTCCGGCCAACGTCCGGATCAGGCCGGTCTTCCAATCGATCAGCCGGATCCGGTGGTTGGCGATGTCGCACACCAGGAGATCCGCGTCCGCGTTGAACGCGATGCTGTGCGGCCGGTGCAACTGCGCCTTCGTGGCCGGCCCGCCGTCGCCCGCGAACCCCGGCGCGCCCGTTCCTGCCACGGTCGTGACCACGTCTGTCCGCGCATCCACGCGCCGCACCACGTGCGAATCGCGCTCGACGACGTACAGATTCCCGCTCTTGTCAAAACGGATTTCGTGAGGGGTCAAGAACGTCGCCTGGCCGCGAGGGCCGCCGTCGCCGGAGTAACGGTTCACGCCGGTGCCGGCAAACGTCGTCATCGTGCCGGCCCCGAGGTGCAGTCGCCGGATCAGGCCGGTATCGACCTCGCAAAAATACAGCGCGCCATCAGGTCCGGGGACGATGCCGTAGGGGTTGGTGACCGGGGTCAGGAGTGCACCGGCGATCCAGGGCTCGTACCCGGGCTTCCCAGTTCCTGCGATGGTGCGGACCTGGGTGCGGCGGACCGCCGCGATAAGTGGGCGCGAGCGCCGCGTGGCGACGACGAGAGCGGCGCAGATGAAGCCGCGGCGGGTCAGGGTCATCATGAGGCTCTCGGTTCGCCCCAGGTAATTGTCGCGCTCGAGCCGGGTGGTGCCGTTGCCGCGGAAGGTATTGGCCCCGCTGACAGTGTCCGGCGCCCGGTTGGGGAGCGAAGACAGCGCGGCGATCCGCTGCGCCACGGGATCGAGGCGGTCCTGGGGGATGACGTTCCCGGCAAACGCCAGACCGCCGCGCCGGTCATCGTGATCAGGTTCATCGAGCGCCGATCGCCGAGCACACTATACGGCACTTCTGAACTCCCTAAAACGGGTGAAGTCGATGATCAGGGGATGAGGCGGATCGTGGTCTACTGTCACCCGAAAGAAGGAGGCGACCTGATGCGCAGAATCCCGCGCTCGAACTCGCAAAGCCGCCGCGATCATGGCTCGCCAGCGGTGACTGCCCCGCGGCCGCTATAAGCCCGGCCTACCGGGCTCCACCCGTGGCCTGCGGTACTTCTGCAGCAGCCCCTTCATCTCCGCCACCGTGGCGGCGTGCGGGGCATCCTCGGCGAGGTTGCGGGTTTCCCCGGGATCGCTGTCCATGTCGTACAGTTGCGCACCCTTCGCGCCTTCCGCCCACTCGATGTATCGCCAGCGCGCCGTTCGCACCGCGTAGCCGTCGCGCGCCTGAGAGAACGCCGCCTCCTTGACGCTGCGCTCCGGCGCGTCCAGCATCGGCCCCAGGCTCACGCCGTCCAGGTAATCGGGGGCTTTCAACCCGGCCAGTTCTGCCAGCGTCGGATAGAGATCCACGAGCTCGACGACGCCCCGGGCCAGGCGTCCGTTGGCCTTCGCACCGGGCGCGGCGATGATGAGCGGGACGCGCGTGCTGCGCTCGAAGAGGCTCATCTTCTGCCACAGCCCGTGGTCGGCGAGGTGATACCCGTGATCCGTCGTGAACACGACCACGGTGTTCTTGCTCAAGCCCAGACGCTCCAGCGCGTCGAGCACGACGCCGGCCTGGGCGTCCATGAAGCTGGTCGAGGCGTAATACGCCTGGATCGCCTCGCGTCGTTGGCCGTCCGAGATGGTGTCCTCTTCCTTCTTCGAGCTCGCGTAAGCCGCCTCGGGCCTGCGCGCCTTGTCGTCGGCGCTCAGCGCCGGAAGTTTGATGGCGTCGAGCGGATAGAGATCGAAGTACTTCCTGGGCGCCACATACGGGGTGTGCGGCCGGTAGAAGCCCACCCCGAGAAAAAACGGACTGCCGCTTTTTCCGAAGCGTTCGAGCAGACGCACGGCCTCGGCCGCGCCAACACCGTCGGTCTGCTCCGCATCCGATCCCTCGTCGGCGAGCCAACTCAGCGTGGCGCCGTACTGGCCAGGAAGCAGGCTGAAGACGCGATCGAGCCCGTCGCGATCGCGGCCTCGACGATTACAGGTCCTGGGATCTGGCGATCAACCCTCGAGGCCGCGATCGCGACGGGCTCGATCGTGTCTTCAGCCTGCTTCCTGGCCAGTACGGCGCCACGCTGAGCTGGCTCGCCGACGAGGGATCGGATGCGGAGCAGACCGACGGCATCGGCGCGGCCGAGGCCGTGCGCCTTCTCGAACGCTTCGGAAAAGGCAACCGTCCGTTT
>JBKJRJ010000123.1:0-5505 GCA_046594705.1 Vicinamibacterales bacterium | reverse complement strand
TGGCGCCGCCTTCGGTGAGGTAGGTATAGTCCTGGTGGAAGCCTTCGGACGAGTTCCACAGGGCCGAATTCGGGGTCCTCAGCAGCACCCGGATATCCTCGCGCAGCCCGGCGGCGGCGAGGTGGGCCTCGGTGATGCCACCCCGGTGCGGCAGGTCGATGACGCGAGCACGCCCGATCAGCAGCTCGAGCGGCAGCGATTCGACGCCCGGCTGGTCATCGAAGAAATGCCGCGGTGCATCGACGTGGGTCCCGGTATGCGTGCCCATGACGAGCCTGGAATTGTTCGAGGAGTCCCCCTGGGTGATGCGCTTGATCGGGGTGAGCTCGAACGGCGGATTGCCGGGGTAGGCCGGCAGGCCGGGCGCCAGCAGCACGCTGACATCGAGGAGGCGCGGGGGGCGCGGCATAACCGGGGGATCTTATCAGTGTCAGTTGCCAGGAACCAGTCAGCCGCTGCGGGACGGGCCGGGAAGGCGGTCCCTTTGACTCCCTCCCGAGACGGGCTTATGATCGATGGGTTTAAGGAGTATTTTGATGCCGTTGTCGTCACGCAGGTTCGGGTTCACACGCGCGGCGGCTGCCGCGGGGCTGCTGCTGCAACTGGCCGGCGGCACGTTGGCGTTGGCGCAGAAGCCGCCGGCGAAAGCGGACGCCAAGCCGGATCCCGCAGCCCAGGCGCAGGCGGCGGCGCAGCAACAGGAGGTCCAGGCGCTCGTCCGGGTCGCCGACGCGGCGATGTCGGGCCAGCCCGCGCCGAACGACTTTCCGATCCAGTTCCACCACGATTTCCTGAAGGCGCAGGGGACGCGGGTCTGGGTGCCGATCATCCTGACACTCGACCCCGCCAAGACGCCGAGCGGCGCGTTGACCCTCTACCTGCGCGTGACGCCTCGCGGGATGACCGCGCCTGCCGCTCCCCCCCCCGCCGCGGCGGCGCCCGAGAAGAACGGCAAGGACGCGAAGGACGCGAAGGACAAGGACAAGAAAAAGGACGCCAAGGCACCCGCGGCTCCGGCGCCCGCCGCCGTTCCCAACTATCCCTTCGAGGATGTCTCCTTCCTCGATCTCAAGCCGGCCGCGCCCGGTCAGCCGCTGCGCATCCAGCGCGGCATCGGCGTGCCGGCCGGCAGTTACGATCTCTACGTGGTCCTGCACGAGCGCGCCGCCGCAGCCGCTGGGGGGGGAGCCCCGGGATCCGCCGCGCCGGCCGCGGCCGCGCCAGCGGGGAAGACCTCGGTCCTCAAGCAGTCGCTCGACGTGCCGAACTACATGACCGAGTTCGCCGCCAGCACCGTCATCCTCGCCGAGCGCGTCGATCAACTGGCCACGCCGGTGTCCCCGGACGCCCAATCGGAGCATCCCTACGCCTTCGGCCAGACCGAGATCGTGCTGGCGCCCGATCGCAGGTTCAAGAAAGCTCAGGAGCTGATTGTGCTCCTGCAGATCTACAACCCGATGGTGACCCCCGAGAAGAAGTTCAATCTCGACGCGACGTATACCTTCTACCGCCAGGAGGCGGGGACGGAAAAGCGCTTCAACAGCACCGAGCCGCAGACCTTCAGCTCGGAGTCGATGGGCGCCGCGTTCGACCCCACCGGGAACAGCAGCATCCAGGCCGGCCAGGGGGTTCCTTTGCAGAGCTTCCCGGAAGGATCCTATCGGCTGGAAATCAAGGTTACGGATAAACTGAGTGCCAAGGTTCTGACCCAGAACGTGAACTTCACTGTCACCCCCTGAACCGGAGGGTATGGTATGGCGCGCCTCACCGGGTTTCTTGCGGCGGCGGCGATCGTCGGATCGACGGTGGGGTCGGTGTCCGCCCAGACACCAGCATTCCGTCCGGCCTCCCTCTCCCCGGTTCTTCAGGCCCAGCAGGCTCGCCTCACCATCGGCAGCATCCAGGGGGTCGTCAGCGATGAACGCGGCGGCCCCCTCGCCGGCGCCCTCGTCTCGGCCCTTGGGCTGACGCCGGCCATGGCGACCACCGACTCGCGCGGCCGGTTCGTCATCCAGTCGCTCGCCCCCGGCAGTTACGCGCTGCGCGTGCACCTCGCCGGCTTCGCGGCCAGCCGCCGCGAAGGCGTCCGCGTCGGTCCGGCGACGGTGGCCGTCCCCCAGATCCAGCTGCGCCGGCTCGCAGAAGCGACGCTGGCGGCGCGCCCCATTCTGACCGCCGGCGTCTCTTTGCCCTCGGGTGAAAATCCGGCGGCCGAGGGAGACAACCACACGGAAACCGCCTGGCGCCTGCGCCACATCAAGCGCGGCGTGCTGAAGCAGGATGGCGACGTCATCTCGATCGCCGACGCGGCCTCCGATCAACCGGTCGCCGCCGGCGCGCCGTCCATCTTCGGCCGCGCCCTGGACAACGCCGCCACCATGGCCGCGTCGTTCTTTACCGCCACGCCGTTCACCGGCGAGGTCAATTTCCTGACCACCTCGGCGCTCGGCGCCGGCCCGCTGCTCTTCAGCGACTTCGTGCCCCGCGGGGTGGCCTACATGTCGATTGGCGCGCCGGCCGCGTCGGGACGATGGGACGTCCGTGCGTCGATGAGCCGATCGGATGTGTCGGCCTGGGTGCTCGCCGGTTCCTTCAGCTCGCGGATTGCCAGCAGCCACGCCTACGGCTTCGGCGTGTCCTACAGCACGCAGCAGCAGTACCGGAACGTCAGCGCGCGCCCAATCGCACTCGCCGCAGCCGCCGACGAGTCGCGCAACGTCGGTGAAATTTACGGCAGCGACCGCTGGACGGTAACCCCGACCTTTGCCCTCGAGTACGGCGCCCGCTACGCGCACTACGACTACTTGCGCAACCGGTCGCTGCTCAGCCCGCGCGTCGGGCTCACCCTGACCCCCTTCACGAATACGCGCGTGCTCGCCAATGTCGGTCAGCGCATGCTCGCGCCGGGCGCCGAGGAGTTCCTGCCGGCCGCGACCGTCGGACCCTGGCTGCCGCCCGAGCGCACCTTCATGCCACTCGACGGGGAGCATTTCCGCGTCGAGCGCGCGCGCTTTTTCGACGTCGGGATTGAGCACGAGTTCGCCGGCGCTTACGTGCTCGGCATGCGCCGCTTCCAGCAGCGCGTGGACAACCAGATGGTCACGCTGTTCGGGCTCCCTGACAGCGGCGGGCCGGCCTCGCCAGGCCGGTATGCCGTCGCCACCGCGGGGGCGCTCGACGCCGAAGGCTGGGCGGTCCGCGTGAACAGCACGCCCACCCAGCGCGTCCGCGGCTCGATCGACTACAGCGTCGCGCGCGCCCACTGGGTCTCGCGCGGCGACATGGCGGCGATCGCGTACTGGGCGCCCGCCGCCATCCGGCCACGCGTCGAGGACATCCACGACCTCACCACCTCGATCGAAACCGACCTGCCGCACACCGCCACGCGCGTCTTCGTGCTCTACAAGATCAATAACGCCTTCGCGCGAGGGACCGATCCGTCCCAATCAGCGCTCGACTACCGCTTCGACATTCAGGTCAACCAGGCGCTCCCGTTCATGCCATTCTCCCGCGCCGCGCGGTGGGAAGTGCTGGTCGGCGTGCGCAACCTGTTCCGCGAAACCACCGACGCGGGGTCGCTTTATGATGAGCTCCTTGTCGTCCGGCCGCCGAAGCGCGTCGTCGGCGGTGTCCTCATTCGGTTCTAACCCTCCAGTTATTTGGATGCCCCGTCCGGCCGATTGGAATTGTAACAATTCCAACGGTTGTGCCATGGTATAAACCTCTGAAAATAAAGGTGTTTAGTGTTAGGGCAGCGACGCCGGCCGGGGTATGGGGTTTGCTAGCTGTTGCGGGTACAGCTTGGATTCGATGAACCGTCCCAACCAACGCAGCTCGTGGGTTCGAACCCTTCCGTCGATGAGTACCAGTGCCGTCGTGGTGGCGCTCCTCTGCCTGGCGGCGCTGAACATCATGCAGCGGGCGTCGTGGTCGGAGCTGGAGGACGGCGTCCTCTGGAAGGTGTCAGGCGGCGAGGTCGCCGCGGCCGAGATCGGCAAGGGAACCGCCGCGGAGCTGGCCGGCCTGCGGCGAGGAGACGTCCTGCTGCAGATTGGCGATCGCGAGGTTCGGCGTGTGGAGGACGTGGTGGAGGTGCTCCACACCAGCCGCCGCGGGGTCACGCTGCGTTACATCATCATGCGCGAACAGGCCCGGCAGCAGGCGGCGATCGACGTCGCGCCGGTGCCGTCGAGCCCACTGCCGCTGTACTTCGCGCTGGCGGCGGTCGGCGTGTTTTCCCTGCTGGTTGGCGCGTCGGTGCGGCTGCGGCGGCCCGATCACCAGGCGACGCTCCACTTCTTCTGGCTGACGGTCGCGTTCTTCGGCGTGATGGCGTTCTCCTTCAGCGGCAAGCTTGACGCGCTCGACTGGACGTTCTACTGGGGCGACCTCACCGCGCAGCTGCTGCTGCCGGGCCTGTTCCTGCACTTCGCGCTGGTGTTTCCGGATCGTCCAGACGCATGGGTGCGGAGCGATCCGGGGCGCTCGCTGCTGCCGGCGATCTATCTGCCGGCGCTGCTGCTCGGTGCCGTCTCCGTGGCCGGGGTGATCAACGGCGCGGCGCACGGTGATGTCCTGTCGTGGGTCGCCTCGTACGTGCAGTACGGGCAGCTCGTCTACCTTGCGGTCGCGCTGATCGCCGGACTCGTGATCATGGTGCGCGCCCTGCGGATGGTGCGCTCGGTGACGGCGCGCCGCCAGCTGCGGTGGATCGTGTGGGGCACGGCGATCGGCTCGGTGCCTTTCGCGTTCGGCTACGCGCTGCCGTTCGCGTTCGGGCTGCAGCCGCTGCGTGGCTTCGAGTTCAGCGCGCTCCTGCTCGGGCTGATCCCGCTCGCGTTCGCCTCCGCGATCGTGCGCTACCGGCTGATGGACGTCGAAGTGATCATCAAGCGCGGGCTCGTCTACACCGCCGCGCTCGCCGCCATCGCGGCGATCTACGCCATCCTGCTGCGGACCGCCGGCGCCATCTTCCTGCGCAACGCCGACGACCCCAGCAATCCCGTCATCGCCCTGCTGGCGACGTTCGTCGTCGTGTTGCTGTCGCGCCCGGTCAAGAACGCGATTCAGACCGGGTTGGACCGCGTCTACTATCGCGACCGCTACGACTATCGCCGGGCGCTGGTGGGCTTCGCCCGCGACCTCAACAGCGATCTGGACCTGCAGCGGCTGAGCGAGCGGCTGGTCCACCGGATCACCGAAACGCTCGTCGTGGACCGCATGGCGCTGATGCTGGCGCCGGTGCCTGGCGGGGGAGACTTCGTGACGATCGCCCATGCCGGATTTCCGGACGCGCCGCCGTCGCTGCCGGTCGAATCCGAGGTGGCGGTCCGGCTGATGTCGGGCCACACCCTGGCGCTGGACGAAATCCTTGCGCTGCGACGTCTCGACATGCGGGAAGTGGATTTCTGGCGCGAAGCCGGGATCCATTACTTCGTACCGTGCGTCTCCAAGGAGGGCACCATCGCGGTCATGGCGCTCGGGCGGAAGGCGAACACCGAACCG
>JBKJRJ010000096.1:0-10219 GCA_046594705.1 Vicinamibacterales bacterium | reverse complement strand
TCGTCGACTCGGCGTCACGCGACAGGCGTTCATCAAGGTCCGGCTGGCCGACTCGCTCGTCAAGCACCAGTGAGCCCACCATCCGAGCATCGAGATCATGACAGTAGAACCCACCGGGGAAAATGACCCATCGAATGGCTACGAGGCCATGGCGGCCCAGTTCATGGCGGGGCGGTCGCCGCGCATCGGTGTTGAGACGGTGCGGGCGTGGGGTCAATCGCTCTCGAAGGGTGCAGCAGTTCTCGACCTCAACTGCGGCTTTGGCGTGCCGATCTCTGTTGTTTCTATTGTCCGGCGACGTGCAGCACGACCTCATTCGTCGGGTCGCGCTCGTATTGAATCCCGGCGGCCGGTTCCTCTTTACTTCGCCCGCACAATCCTGCTCGTGGACGGACATCCTGACCGGCCGGCAGTCGTTGTCACTCGGCGCCGAGACCTATAAGGCCATTCTCTCGGACGCAGGCCTCACCGTTGTCCATGAGCCCGTCGATGAAGGGGACAACCACTACTATGACAGTTGCAGGCGATGAGCAAGAAAAGGGCAGAGCGACTCGAGCGACAGGAGTCGCGATCGGCAGTGCCGGAATTTGTTGAGGAAATTGGCTCCTCGGGCTGGATTCGAACCAGCAACCCTCCGGTTAACAGCCGGATGCTCTACCGTTGAGCTACCGAGGAACACTGCGAGGTAGGACGCGCCCGCCCGGTTGCGCACGGCTCGAAGGCGGGGAACGATCAGTCTAACGTAAGCTCCGCCGCATGCGCAACCGCACCGCATCCTGGGGCTTCATCATTTCGCCGCCGGCGCCGCCTTGGGCGTCGGAGCCGCCTTGGGCGACAGAGCCGCCTTGGGCGACAGGGCCGCCGTGGGCATCTCGATCCGGGCCGCCCCGATGTCGGCGGGGATGAACTGCCGATCAACCAGCCCCCTGACGTCGAGCGGCCGCTCGAGGATGCCGGCTTCGAGCGCCATGTCGGCCATCACCTGCATCTCCTCGTCCCGGGGCGTCAGCATCCGGTAGCTGACGCGGTCGGGCGGCTGCGTCAGCACGAAGCGGATGAGCGCTTCGTCCTGCCGGAAGAACGGCGCCACCAGCGTTGCGGCCTCGGCGCGATGCGTCTCCGCCCACTCCCCGCTTTCGGCGATGCCGCGGACGAGATCACGGACCACCGCCGGACGCTCGGCAATGAGGCGCTCCGTCACGACCAGGACGCACGAGATGAAGCGGGGCCAGATGTCTTTGGCGTGATAGAGCACACGGCCGGAGCCGTCGAGCTCAGCGCGAGCGGCGTGCGGCTCGCCGACGAAGTAGGCGTCGATCGCCCGGCTGGCGAGCGCGCCCGGCATGTCGGGCGGCGGCAGCTCCACGAACCGGATCTTCGCAGGATCCACGCCCTGGTCTTTCATCAGCTTGCGGATCACCAGGTGCTGGTTGCTGTACTTGCTGGGGATGGCGAACACGCGTCCCTCGAGATCCTTCAGCGACCGCGCCGGAAGGTCCGAGCGCACCATGACGGTCGAGCCGTCGCGGTGACCCAGGTAGGCGATGCGGACCTTGACGCCCTGCTCGCGCAGCTTCATCGCCAGCGGCGCGATCAGGAACGTCGCGTCGAGCCGCCCGCTCTTCAAGGTCTCGACCACCGTGGGAAAGTCGGTGAAGCGCTGCGATTCGAAGCGCGTGGCCCGGCTCGTCTTCGACGCGTAGTCGGTGACGGGACAGGTCAGGTGGCAGGTCACCGGCAGGAACCCGACGGCCAGCGTTTCGCGCTGGGCCGCATCCTCCCTCGGCGCCTGTTGCCATGGCCGCAGCCGCAGCACGCCGAGGATGGCGACGAACGCCAGGGCCCCGGCGCCCCAGCGCACGAACGGTGACGACCGCAGGCTCATGGGAGGCTCCCCCTGCCGCCCGGGGCGGCGTCTGATTCAAGACCAAGCACGGTGAGGATCCGGTGCACCGCACGCACCACTTCGGGATGCGTGGGATCACGCGGGCGCGGCATCGACAGCACGACTTCGTCGCGCACGCGCGCGGGCCGCTCCGACAACACCAGCACGCGGTCCGCCAGCTGCGCGGCTTCCTCGATATCGTGCGTCACCAGCACCACCGTGCGCGGCTGCTCGCGAAGGATCCGCGCCAGTTCCCGCCGCATCTTGAGGCGCGCCAGGTAATCGAGCGAGGAGAATGGCTCGTCCATCAGCAGCAGGGGCATCTCGCCGCCGAGCGCGCGCGCCAGCTCGACGCGCTGCCGCATGCCGCCCGAGAGCTGGTGAGGATACGCCGCAGCGAATGCCGAGAGCCCGATCAGGTCCAGCAGCGAGTCCGCTCGGCGGCGCCGCTCCACGCGGTCCAGATCCGGGCTGAGGCCCAGCAGAATGTTCTCGTCCGCGGTGAGCCACGGGAACAACCCGTCCTGCTGGAACACCATGCCCTGTCGCGCCGGGCGGTCAACCCTGCCGGCCGTCGGCAACAACCACCCGGAACACAGGTTCAGCAGCGTGGTCTTGCCGCAGCCCGACGGACCGACGAGCGCGACGAATTCGCCGTCGCGCACCTCGAGATCGATGCCGCCCAGCACCGCCACGGCGCCCAGCGTCACCGCCACCCGGTCCAGCCGCAGGAGGACGTCCGTCACCGCTCGTATCCCCACCGGACGCTGGGAATCCGCGTCAGCTGCACGAGCACCCGATCGAGTGTCACGCCGATCACGCCGATCACGAACATCGCCGCCGCCAGCAGATCGACGCGCAGCCCGTTGCGCGCGTCCCAGATCGCGAAACCCAGCCCGTCGCGTCCCGCGATCATCTCGGCGGCGACCACCACGAGCCACGACAGGCCGGCAGTCACCCGCAGCGCGGTGATGACCTGAGGCGCGATGGCCGGCAGCGTCACCGCGGTGAGCACGCGTGGGCCGGTGATGCCGAGGTCACGCGCCACCCGGAAGAAGATACTGGGGATGTTGGCGACGGCGGCGGTGGTCGACAGCACGATCGGAAAGAACGCCGCCATGAAGATCAGGAAGACGGCCGGCGGGTCGCCGATGCCGAGCCAGAGGATCGCGAAGGGAATCCAGGCCAGCGGCGACAGGCTTCTGAAGAAGTTGACCAGCGGCAGCAGCGCGGCGCGCGCCCGCGTCGAATGCCCAAGCAGCAGGCCCGCCGGCACGCCCAGGCTGACCGCCAGCAGGAAGCCGAACGAGACACGGAACAGCGACGCCACCGCGTCGGTCAGCAGGCGTCCGCTGCGCAGCTCGAGCCACACGCCGCGCGCGACCTCCCACGGCGTCGGAAACAACGACGAGGGAAACAGTCCCGCCGACGACACCAGCGCCCACACCACGACGAGCACGGCGGGCGCAAGGAACGCGAGGAAGGGGGTCGGTTTCTCGGATGTCGATTGGTTCATAACCGGTGGCGGTGACGTTTGGAACGTGCGCGCGCTAGTGTCTCGGATCCGAATTACGGTGACAATGTGGCGGAGCCAGTATGCATCAGCAGGTTGGCCGCGCTGGTGCGCGGCGCTCACGAACAATCGATCTAGTGCAAACACACTAGCTCGTGTCGCACAGTCGCAGCGCCACCGCCGGAACTGCTACGATCGCGCGCGGCCCCGACCCCCATGTCCACACGATTCCTGAATTCCACCTCCCTGCTGATCGTCGCGCTCGCATCGGCGTGCGCGTCGCCGCCGCCTACCCGGGAAGCGGAGCCGTCGCCGCAGGCGTACCGCGAAGCGGTCACGGCGTTCCACGCCGGGCTGTCGGCGATGCAGACGACGCAGGAGGTGATGGCGCGGCAGAAGCTCGACCGCGTCGTCTCGCTCGTGCCGCAGGAGCCGGCCGGATGGGCCGATCTCGGACTGCTCCTGCTGCGCCAGCAGGAGCTCGACCAGGGTGCGCTGCATCTGGCCCGTGCGGCATCACTCGCGCCGGAGAGTGCGGCGATTCAGCGGTTACAAGCGCTCGCCGAGGGCCGTCGCGGAAATCTGGCCGAGGCTGTCCGGCACTGGCAGCGCGCGCTCGATCTCGATCCGGCGAATCTGGAGGCGGCATACGCGTTGGCGCTCGATACCGAGCGGCAGCGCGGCTCCGAGGATGACGCCAAGGCGGCGCGCATTCTCGAACAGCTCCTCGCGCGGCGCGACAATCTCGCCGCGCGTCTCGAGTACGTCCGAATCGCCGCCAAGCGCGGGGACCAGGCGGCGCTCAAGACCGCCACCGCTCCGTTGACGGCAGCGGCCTCCACCTGGTCGCCCGCCGCGCGCGAGCAACTGACCACGCTGCTGGCCACCGCCGCCGACAACCCCAGAGGGGCGGCCACCCGGGTGGCGTTCCTGAAGAACGTGCTGCTGCGCGAACCGGGATACCGTGCCGCACTGGCGGAGGTGAGCACCCCGCGCGAGGAAGTCGGCCAGCCGCTGATGCGCTTCCTGCGGCTGAAGAATCCCGATCCCCAGCCGGCGCCGGCCGACGAGACGCTGACCTTCACGATCGAGCCAGTGACGGATCCTCTGCCGGGGGCGTCCTGGACGGGTGCGGTGTGGCTCGGCGGCGAGGGGAATCCCGTGGTGGCGACGGCGGGGCCATCCGGCATCCGCCTGCCCGGAATGAAGGGGGCTGCGGGCTGCCGCGCGTGGAGCGCCGTCCCAGGCGCCGGCGGACTGGCGCCGGATGCCGTGGCGGCCGCCGATCTCAACTACGACTTCCGCATGGACCTGACGCTCGCCGGGCCGGGCGGGTTGTGCCTGCTGCGACAGGATTCCGCGGGCCGATTCGGCGACGTGACCGCGGCGGCCAGACTGCCGCCGGCCGTGCTGCGCACCCCGGCGTACGCCGTGTGGCCGGCCGACATCGACACCGACGGCGATCTCGACCTCGTGCTGGCGCCGCGCGACGGCCACCCGGCCGTCCTGCGCAATAACGGCGACGGCAGCTTCAGCGTGCGCGAGCCGTTCGCGGGGGTCACCCGCGCCAGGGCCTTCCTGTGGGCCGACCTGGATGGCGAGGGCGTCCCCGACGCCGCATTTCTCGACGAAGCGGGAACGGTGCACCTCTACGCGAATCTCCGCGGTGGAAGCTTCCGCGCCGAAACACTGCCCGCCCCCGCCGGCCGCTCCGTGGCGGTCGCCGTGGTTCAACGTGGCGGCGAGTCGGTGTTCGACCTCCTTGCGCTGTCCAGTGACGGAGCCCTGACGCGACTGGCGCGCAGCGCCGAAGGACGCTGGCAGGCGGCGACCTCGTCGCGCATCGAGGCGCCGGCCGGGCTGCAACCGGGCGCCGCGCGCCTTCTCACCGCCGATCTCGACAACAACGGCGCGTCCGACCTGATCGTCGCCGGCACAGCGGCCACCACCATCGCGCTGGCGGCGCCGGGCGGCGCCTACACCTCCGTGCGGACTCCGCCCGCGCTTGGCGTCCGTGCCGCCGCGGATCTCGACGGCGACGGCAGGCTCGAGCTGATCGGGCTTGCGCCGGACGGACGTCCTGTCCGCGTCGTCAGTCGCGGCGCGAAGTCGTACCAGTGGCAGGTCCTGCGGCCGCGCGCCGCCTCGTCTACCGGCGATCAGCGGATCAATTCGTTCGGCATCGGCGGCGAGGTCGAGCTCCGATCGGGACTGCACCTGCAGAAGCAGCCGATCGTCGCTCCAGCCGTACATTTCGGACTCGGCGAGGCGACCGGCGCCGACGTAGTCCGCATCACCTGGCCAAACGGCGCCCTCCAGGCCGAGTTCGAAACCAAGGCGGACCAGGCGATCGATGCGACCCAGCGCCTCAAGGGATCGTGCCCCTGGCTGTTTGCCTGGAACGGCCGCGAGATGGCGTTCGTCACCGACCTCATCTGGCGCTCGCCGCTGGGGCTGCGGATCAATGCGCAGACGACGGCGGACGTGCTGATGACCGAAGACTGGATCAAAATGCGCGGCGACCAGCTCGCGCCGCGCAACGGCGCCTACGACCTTCGTATTACCGCCGAACTGTGGGAAACGCACTTCTTCGATCTCACGTCGCTGATGGTCGTCGACCACCCGGCCGGGACCGAGATTTTCGTGGACGAACGTTTCGCGGTGCCGCCGCCGGCGCTGCAGGTCATCCCCACCGGCCCGGTCCAGCGGTTCACCTCTGTGCGTGACGACCGCGGCGGCGATGTCTCGGCTCTCGCCGCGACGCGCGATTCGCGCTACATCGATTTTGCCGGACGTGGACCGTATCAGGGCGTGACGCGCCCGCATTTCGTCGAGATCGAGCTGCCTGACGAGGCGCCGCGGGCCGGCCCGCTGTGGCTGATCGCCCAGGGCTGGATCCATCCGACCGACAGCTCGATCAACGTCGCGATGGGTCAGGGAGCGCATCCGGCGCCGCAGGGTCTGTCGCTGCATGTCGCCGACGCGTCGGGACGCTTCCGCGAAGCGCGCGCCGGCCTCGGCTTCCCCGCCGGCAAGGACAAAACCATCCTGCTGGATCTCACCGGGCTGTTCGGCGCGACGGGACCGCGCCGGCTGCGCCTGGCCACCAACCTCGAGATTTTCTGGGACCGCCTTGGCTGGGCGATCGGTCGCCCGGACGTGCAGCTGCGCCCGCGGCGCCTCGATCTGCTGAGTGCGGAGCTGTCCTTTCGCGGTTACTCGGTGACCGAACAGCCGGCGGCCAGCACGCCCGAGCGTCCGCGCTATGCCCTGGCGGGCACCAATCCACGCTGGCGCGACCTGGAGGGCTACTACACGCGCTTCGGAGACGTGCGGGAACTGCTGACGGCCGTGGACGACCGCTACGTGATCATGAATGCGGGCGACGAGCTGCGTCTGCGCTTCCCGGAAGCCCCGCCGCCGGCCGGCGGGCTGGTGCGCGACTTCATCGTCATGGGGGACGGTTGGGTGAAGGACGGCGACTACAACACGAGCTTTTCGCGAACCGTACTGCCGCTGCCGACGCACCGCAGCGGCCGATACGACGCGGCGCCGCGCGGGCTGGAAGACGACCCCGTGTACCGCCGGCACGCCCGCGATTTCTCCGACTACCATACGCGCTACGTCACGCCGGATGCCATGCGTCACGCCCTGCGCCCGATCGCGGCCGTCAACCGGCCGGAGACGAAAACGCCATGAGGCGCTACGCCAGGGCGGTGCTTGCTGTCATCTTCGCCGGCCTGCTGCTCACGCCCTTCCTCGTGCGGCGGTTCAGCCGATCCGCCGCCGCGCCGGCGGCGACTGCGCCGGCAGGGGCCGTCACGCAGTACGGCTTCCGGCTCACGGAGTCGGCCAAGGCGTCGGGACTGGACTTCGTCCACGAGGGGCCCACGCTCGACGCCAGGCTCGCGCACATCATGCCGCAGGTGGCCTCGATGGGCGCCGCGGTCTCGGTGGTGGACGTCGATCGCGACGGCTTGCCCGATCTCTATGTCACCAACAGCAAGGAGGGATCGCGGAACCGCCTGTTCCGCAATCGCGGCGCCGGCACGTTCGCGGACGAGGCGGAGCGGCTGGGCATTGCCGATGTCAATCGCCCGGACAGCGGCGTCTCGATGGGCGCGGTGTGGGGCGACTACGACAACGACGGCTTCGACGATCTGTTCCTCTATCGCTGGGGACGTCCCGAGCTCTTTCACAACGATGGCGGACAGGGCTTCACGCCGGTCACCACCGCGGGCTTCCCCGCGTGGGCCAACATCAACACCGCGGTCTGGCTCGACTTCGATCGCGACGGCCGCCTCGATCTGTTCGTCGGCGGCTACTACCCGGAATCGGTGAACCTCTGGAAGCTCGCCGACACCCGGATGATGCCGGACAGCTTCGAATACGCCACCAACGGCGGGCGGAAATACCTGTTCCGCAATCTCGGCGGCGGACGGTTCGACGAAGTGAGCGAGCGCGTCGGCCTGGTGTCGCGCCGCTGGGCGCTGGCCGCCGTCGCCGCCGACCTCCGCGGCACCGGCTATCCCGACATCTTCATCGCCAACGACTACGGCGTGTCGGAGCTGTTCGCCAACGACAAGGGGCACTTCCGCGAGATCGGGCGCGAGTCGGGGGTTGGCTACGCGCCCAAGAGCGGCATGAACGCGTCGGCAGGCGACGTCATGAACCAGGGTCGCTTCGCGCTCTACGTGTCGAACATCTCGGAAGAGGGGCTTCTGCTACAGGGCAACAACCTGTGGGTGCCCTCCGGCGACGCGGGCGGCATGCCGCGCTACGAGAACCTGGCGCGCTCGATGGGCGTGGACCTCGGGGGGTGGAGCTTCGGCGCGCAGTTCGCCGACTTGAACAACGACGGCTTCCTCGACATCTACCTCGTCAACGGCTATGTGTCAGCCTCGCGGCAGGACAGTTACTGGTACGATTTCTCCAAAGTGGCGGGCGGCAACAAGCTGGTGATCTCGGACGCGAAGAACTGGCCGGCCATGGGCAATCGCAGCCTGTCGGGCTACCAACAGAAGAAGGTCTGGATCAGCGACGGCGCGGGCCGCTTCGTCGATGTCGCCCAGATGGTCGGCGCCACCGACCGGTTCGACGGACGATCGGTCGCGATCGCCGACCTGTCGAACCGCGGCGTGCTCGACGTGATTGTCGCCAATCAGCGCGGACCGCTGCTGCTCTACCGCAACGAGGTCGCGCCCGGGCGCGCCTGGATCGGATTCGATCTGGAAGGCAGCTGCCGCTCCGACGCTCCCGCGTCACCCTGCTCCAATCGCGGCGCCATCGGCGCGCGGGTGACGCTGTTCTGGAGCGGGCAGCAGCAAGTGCAGGAAGTTTCGGGCGGGTCGGGCTTCTGCGCGCAGAACCAGCGCCGGCTGCATTTCGGCCTGGGTGCCGGCGCCACTGTGGACAAAGCGGTGATCCGCTGGCCGTCCGGGAAGACTCAGGAACTGCCGAACCCCCCGCCCAACCGGGTTCACAAGATCGAGGAGCCGGGTTGACGCCCGAACCGGCCGTCGCCAGGCGCTTCGATCGGCGCTACCTCGCTCCCGCCCTGATTACCTGCGTGCTCCTCGTGGGGCAGATCGGGTTTGGCTTTCTCGAGAGCTGGTCGCGCACCGCCCTCGCGATCGCCACCGCCATCGTCGTCGAGCTGCTGGTCGGCCGCGTGTTGTATCGCAAGTGGCCCCACCTCGCCAGCGCCTACATCTCCGGCATCAGCGTCGGGATCCTGGTCCGCTCGCCCGCCTTCTGGCCCTACGCGCTGTGCTCGGCTATTTCGATTACCTCGAAGTACGTCCTGCGCGTCAGGGGACGGCACATCTGGAACCCGACGAACTTCGGGATCGTCGCGCTGCTCATCCTGGCCCCGGACGCGGTGGCCAGCCTGAGCGTGCAGTGGGGCAACAACCTGCTGCCGATGGTGACGGTCTGGATCTTCGGCGCCGTCATCCTGCACCTGGCCGGGCGGCTGCACATCACGCTGACCTACGTGGCGTCGTTCCTGCTGCTCGCCGTGCTGCGGGCGAGCCTGACCGGCCACCCGCTGCTGAGCGAGATCGCCCCCATCACGGGACCGATGTACCAGTTGTTCATCTTCTTCATGATCACGGACCCGAAGACCACGGTCGGCCCGAAGTGGGGGCAGTCGCTGGTGGCGTTCTTCGTGGCCCTCGTCGAGATGATGTTCCGGCTGATGGAATTCGTGCACGCGCCGCTCTACGCGCTCTTCGTCGTTGGTCCCGTCGCGAACCTGATCGAGATGGCGCTTACGAAGAAGCGCGCCGCGACAGAATCCTGACCTGGTTCGCCAGGATCTTCGCCTGGTTCGATTCGATCCGCTTCTGGTTGCGCAGGACGAGATCGAGCTTGCGCTGGCTACGCAGCAGCACCATCTGGTTGCGGAGAATCTTCGCCTGGTTGGCGAGCACTTGCCGTTCACTCATGGACGACTCCTGTGTCGGGTTGCGTTCGTTCGTCGCGCAGGCCTTCAGGGCTGCACCATGCCGCTTCGCTTCAGCAAGCGAAGTATCTCATCAGGCGCGGCTTTCAGCTTGACGCCTGAGGACACCAGGTCCGCCGCGACCACCGGGTACCAGTCCCGCCGTCCCCGATCGAGCAGACCCGCGGTGTCGAACGGCTCGATCGCGCGGTCGATGCGCGCTTCGAGGGCCAGGCGCGCTGCTCCCCGGGGAGCCGATGCGGCAAGCCCCGCACAAGCGGCGAGCTCGGCACCGAACATCGGGTGCTCGCGCAGCAGAAATCCTGGCGCCTGATCGGGCCGTCCCAGCCGCCGCACAGTCTCGCTGAAGCTGGCA